>JAGCGK010000061.1 GCA_017649645.1 Clostridiales bacterium
TCCAGATCTTCATTTATGAATGAATTATCGTTGTAATTTTTCAGCATTGATCCTTCCACACATTTCTCAAGAGATTATTGATTCAACATTGGTTATCAGTCCTTCATAGTCGAGAGATTCCTCGAGTATCAGTGAACTTACTGCATTTAAGGAATTCTCGTTGTATTTCATGCCGCTTCTGAGGACCCTTGGGATCATTCTGCGAACTTCACGCTCCAGCCTGCTCCTCTCGATCTCGAGCCTTGCATAAAGATCGATCCTCTCGATCCTTTTTCCTGCTTTGATGATGTTTCTAATCTGATCGGCGTCGATCTGATCATCAACTATTCCCCAGAAGGAAAGAAGATCATCCATGACCTGTTGCAGTTCAATCAAAGGTGAATTGCTCTTGGCAGCATTATTCATCGCATATATGGACAACTGAACATAGGAGAGTGCATCAGAACCGATCGTTTCTCTTAAGACTATCGCGTTATCGTATGCTCTGTTCAGATTGCTGATGATCGAATCCGGCACACTGTCATCGAATGCATATCTTCTGATAAAGTCCTCTTTCGACTGATATATGTCAGGAATATCCAGTGATACACAAAAATTCTGATATATGCCGTTATCAGCATCGATCATGAGGTCGAAGTTCTTGGCGAATATCATCAACGTGGTATATACGCGTTCTGTATAACGTCCTAACCAATAAAGGTGATCGACCTGATCTATCGATATAATACCCATGTGTCTTTAAAACCTCCTCCTTGAGATGAATTAACGATAAATGAATCCGGATTTCTCGAAAATCTTGTTAATCCGCTTGCCCAGACAAGTGGTTCATCTGCCATTAGGACAAATGCTCGAAGATCTGCTTTACGAGGCACGATCTTACCCTCGTCCAGGATATCGAGATCCTGAAAATCGATTACTTCCTGTGCTATGAATCTTCTCGGTTCAGCCTTCAGAAGTTCAATGAAATCCGCTTTTTGTTCTTGTGTCATCGTATTACCGAAAACAACTCCGTATCCGCCCGCTTCGGCTACATCCTTCAATACGAGATCATCGAAATGTTCAAGAACGTATTTCATATCCTTCTCATAGAACGGAAGATAAGTTGGTGCGTTCTTAAGTATCGGTTCCTCATTCAGGTAGTAGCTGATCATCTTAGGAACAAAATAATAGATTCCCTTATCATCAGCGACCCCGTTACCGGGTGCATTCAGCAATGCTACATTTCCTTTTCGAAATACATCATAGATATGCGGTATGCCGATGAGTGATTCAGGATTGAAGTTCATAGGATCAAGATACTCATCAGATATTCGCCTATATACTGCTCCCACCATTTCTTGTGCGCCGCTTGCCGACTTGTAATACAGGTAGTCATTTTCTACAAACAGTTCTGATCCGCTTACAAGATGAGCACCGGTCTTCTCAGCAAGATATGAATGTTCGAAGTATGCAGCATTGTATCTGCCCGGCGTAAGGATAACCGTATGCCCTCCGGTATTTACGTGATCCATGGTCTTTCTCAGAAGAACTGCATAGTTGCGGTTATCCAGAAGACCTATGTTTTGAAAAGTCTCCGGTGAACTTTTTCTGCATAGATCTCTTGCGATCATAGGATACGATGCTCCTGACGGAACTCTCAGATTATCCTCAAGTATGTACCACTCATTATCTTTTCCTTTTACAAGATCAATGCCTGAGATGTGTGAATATATGCCTTTAACCGGCATAACGCCTTCGCATTCAGCCATATAACCAGAAGAGGCAAATATAAAATCTTCCGGGACAATACCGTCTCTGACAATCTTCTTCTCTGAATAAATATCCTTAAGAAAAAGATTGAGGGCTAAAACTCTTTGCTTTAGCCCTCTTTCTAACATTTCAAATTCGGTATGTTCGATTATCCTTGGTATCGAATCAAACGGAAATAGCTGCTCTTTGAATACATTATTCTTGTAGATTCCGAATTTTACTCCGTATCGGGCTAACAGATTATTAATCTTGTCTGTGTGCTGCAATAGTTGTCGCTCTAACAATTCCATTCTGTTGGTCCTCCATTCTTTAATGATTAATGAAAGCTTTTCTGAAAAAGAAAAGCGCTTATGCATTTCTGCACAAGCGCCGTTGCTTTCACAAAACA
>JAGCGK010000062.1 GCA_017649645.1 Clostridiales bacterium
CCGAACTTTTAGAGCAAAGAGACAAGCTTTATAGGCAATATCAGAATGAAGGTTCTGAAGTCATGGTCCTATATGTTTCCGATCGTGGCCAGGAGAACATGATTATCAATCCGCTTCTTAAGGAATGGCAGAACATGAACCGTGATGCTCTCGTTTACTGGAGAGAGCTCGGTCTTACTCCTGCCGGACTTAAGAAACTGAATGAAGATTCTATGAAGCCGGCAGAACAGAGTCCGCTTGATAAGGTGCTTGCTAATCTCGAAAAAGGAAGCGAGCCGAAAACACCGAAGAAGACAGTCAAGAAAACTGTTACGAAGACAAAGAGTAAGACAAAGCCAAAAACGACAAAGGCAGGGAAAAAGTGATGAGGTGAAGTCATGAAAGCTAAAAGCTATTACCAGAGAGCTGTTGACTATGCTCGTGACGTAGTAGCCGGAAAGCGTAAAGCCGGGAATAACTTCCGAGAGTGTGTGAGGTTCCTGGCTGATCTGAAACGAGATGATCTGACTCTGAAGAAAAAAGATGCAGACTTCGTTTGCGGATTCATTGAACAGATCTTCGTTCACGAAAAGGGTGAAGCTCTCGACGGAACTCCACTCAAGAACAAACCGCTACTGCTTCAAGACTGGCAGATCTTTATTGTTTACAATTTGTTAGGGTTCTTTAAGAAAGGCACTAACGAAAGAAGATTCAAAGAGGCTTTCATTTTCGTCCCACGAAAATCCGGAAAGTCTCTTTTTGTTGGAGCCCTCGCTCTTGCTCTGGGATTCCTGGAGAGAAGATCGGGTTCAACGATCTATATAACAGCTGCATCGCTCAAGCAATCGGCTGAAGCTTTTAACAAGATCATTTACACGATGAAGGTCAGAGGTTTCCTCGATGAGTTCCGTGTAAGAGACAACAATGCTGAGCACTCAATCATGAAGCAGTTTGTCGATGCTTCCGGAACACCGACAGGATCCCTTTATATTGAGGCTATGGCTGCGAATCCTGACAAGCAGGACTCGTTCGGATGTAATATCTGCATCGCTGACGAGATCCACGCTTATAGAAAGGCAGCACAGTACAATCGATTCAAAGAAGCAATGAAAGCTTATACCAATAAGCTGATGATCGGAATCACGACTGCAGGAGATAACGTCAACTCGTTCTGCTACGGTCGACTTCAATACGCTGAAAAGGTCCTTGACGGAATCGTAAAGGATGACACGTTATTTTGTTTCGTATCAAAAGCACAGAAAGATGAAAACGGTGATGTTGATTACCTTGATCCGAAACAACACGAACTGGCTAATCCGTCTTACGGTGTAACGATCAGACCTGATGACATAATGCAAGAGGCATTACAAGCCCAGAACGATCCTCAACAGAGGAAGGATTTCTTGTCGAGATCCTTGAACATCTACACAACAGCTCAAAAGGCATACTTCAATCTCGAAGAGTTCCAGAACTCTGACTCGCAGTATTCCTACACACTGGAAGAGCTCGCAAAGGCTCCGATCAAGTGGTACGGAGGAGCTGACTTGTCGAAGATGCACGACTTAACAGCAGCGGCCTTGTTTGGCCACTGGAAAGAGAAGGATCTTGATGTGGTTATCACTCATGGATTTTTCCCGGTCACAGCTGCAGCTCAGAAAGCAGAAGAAGACCAGATTCCGTTGTTCGGTTGGAAGGATGACGGCTGGCTCACTATGACCAACAGCCCGACAGTAAATACTGACGATGTGGTCAAGTGGTTCATCGAAATGAGGAACAAAGGCTTCAAGATCGTCCAGGTAGGACACGACAGGAAGTTTGCTCGTGAATATGTTCTGGGAATGAAAAAGGCTGGTTTCAATGTAATCGACCAGCCTCAATATTTTTACTTAAAGTCCGAGGGATTCAGACATATAGAGAAATCCGCAAAGGATAAAAAGCTCTATTATCTACACTCCGAGGCTTTTGAATATTGCGTGGCCAATGTTAAGGCCATCGAAAAGAGCGACGACATGATCCAGTTCGAGAAGATCGAGAAGCAGATGCGAATCGACCTCTTCGATGCTTCGGTCTTCGCTTGCGTTAGATATTTGAATGACTTAGAGAAGCCGAATCTGGCTTCTACTTGGTTCGGAGGAAAGAAATGAAAATAAAGATTCCGACATTTAATAAAAGAGGTGCGGATCAGAACACTGCTGAAAAGGAAGCTATCAAAAAGGAAGTTTCCAAGCAGATTCTTGCTCTGATCGAAGAAGGCTCTCTTGAGTGTGCCGGATATACGTCTCTTGATAAGGATCCGACAATCCTGACAGCTTGTCAGGCCATCGCTACTCTGGTCGGTCTTGTCTCCTGGCATATCATGGAGAACACCGACGGAGGAGACCGGAGAATCAAGAACGAGTTATCTCGTAAGATCGACATCGATCCCAACAGCTACACTACAAGGGCAGACTTCTATGAAGCAATCGCCATGAATATGCTTCTTTATGGTAATGGTAACGCTATCGTTAGACCTCACACGGAGAACGGATATCTCCGTGATCTCGAAGTGGTACCGATGGACCGTGTAACATTCGTTCCGGATAACGTGTTCGGATATGGTTACTGGGTTTATATCGACGGAGTAAAGTACGATCCCAGAGATCTGCTTCACTTCAGGCTTCATCCTGATAAGGATTATCCCTGGAAGGGTTCAGGCATCAAGGTTGCGATCATGGACATCGCAAATAACTTGAAACAGGCAGCACACACGGAGAAAGGTTTCCTTGCATCTGAGTACAAGCCTCCACTTATCGTCAATGTCAATGCGATGGGCGAAGAGTTCCAGACTAAGGAAGGCCGTGACAAGATCGCTGAAGATTATCTCAAGACAAACAAAGCCGGGCAGCCCTGGATCATTCCTGCAGAACAGATGAATGTTACCAGCGTCAAGCCTTTGACGCTTCAGGACCTTGCGATCTCTGACACTGTGAAGCTGAACAAGGAAACAGCTGCAGCGATCGTCGGAGTTCCGTCGTTCCTGGTCGGTGTAGGCGACTTTAAGAAGGATGAGTACAACAATTTCATTCAGACGACAGTCCGTCACATCGTTGAGAAGATCCAGCAGACACTCACGAAGGGCATTATCCTTTCACCTAACTGGTACATCAAGGGAAACATCTGGGCTCTGCTCGACTGGGATCTTGCTCAGATCACTAACGTGTTCACTGCTATGGGTGATCGTGGCTGGGTAACAGGTAACGAGGCTCGTGACCGTATCAATCTCGAACCTAAAGAGGGCTTGGATGAGCTCAAGGTTCTTGAGAACTATATTCCGGCAGATATGTCCGGAAACCAGAGCAAATTAATAGGAGGCAGCAACGATGCATAGATCGATTTTTGAAGAGCATCCCGAAATGAGAGTAATGCAGCTCAGATCGGGAGAGTTTAAGACGAGGGAAGACAGCGGAGAGATGACCATTGAAGGTTACTTCGCTGTTTTTAATAGTGACTACGAAATGTGGGAAGGTGCATCCGAGTCCATCGCTCCCGGAGCTTTTACAAGCTCGATGGGAGGCGATATCAGAGGACTGACCAATCACGACACGACTCTTGTTCTGGGCCGTACTAAGGCTCACACACTGGAGCTCAAGGAAGACACTCACGGACTGTGGGGACGTATCACGATCAATCCGAAAGATAGTGATGCGGTCAACACATACGAGAGGGTTAAGCGTGGCGATGTAGATCAGTGCTCGATTGGCTTTATGATCCGCAGCGAAGAAACCGACTTCAGAGATGACGGATCAATCCATTGGACGATCACGGATGTAGAACTTTTCGAAGTTTCAGTTTGCACGTTCCCTGCATACGAAGAGACAGGAGTTTCAGCAAGGCATAGAGACGCTGAAGAACTCAAGAAGAGAGCTTCTGAAGCGTGGAAGCTGAAGATGAAAGACCGTCTCCACAAAAATTCAACTAAGGAGGATTAAGTCATGCTTAGAGCATTGATGCTTCGTAAGAAGATCAACGATGCAAAGAAGGAACTCGAAACTCTTAGAGCAAAGGATTCCGACTTTGAGACCAGAGCAGCAGAACTTCAGAAGAGAACTGATGAAGCAGCTCAGGCCATCGACGAGGCTAATACAGACGAAGAGAAGCAGGTTGTTGAAGAGACTGTCACAGCGATCGAGAACGACCAGGCTGCTCTTGATACTGAGAAGGCCGAGAACGATCAGAAGATCGCAGATCTTGAGAATGAAGTTTCCGAGATGGAGACAGAGCTCGAAAAGATCGAAGACGAGCAGAGAGCAAAGCCTGTTCCTGCTTCCGAACCCGAACCCACTACGGCTATCACTCCCGACGGAGTAAAAATCACAGAAAGGACTACAAATAAGATGTTTAAGACAAGATCACTCAGAACAATGAACATCGAGCAGAGAGCAGCACTTGTTGCTCGTGAGGATGTTCAGAAGACACTCGCAGAAGTAAGAACACTCATCAAGGAGAAGAGATCCGTAACAGGTGCCAACCTCTCAATCGGTGAGACAATCCTCGGACTCGTTCGTGAGAACATCCTTGACTACTCCAAGCTCTATGGAAGAGTTTCAGAGTTCACAACAAATAAGGACGGTCGTGTTATCGTTCAGGGCCTCGTTTCTGAAGCTATCTGGACAGAGGCATGTGCAGCTCTTAACGAACTCGATCTTGAGTTTGGCCAGGTTGAGCTCGACTGCTACAAGGTTGCAGGTTATCTCGTACTTTGCAACTCCAACATTGAAGACTCCGACATCGATCTCCTCGATGCAGTTGTTGTTGGTCTCTCACAGTCCATCGGTAAGGCTCTCGACAAGGCTATCATCTATGGTACTGGTACAAAGATGCCTACTGGTGTTGTTACAGCTATCGCTGACATCGCTACTCAGAAGGTTACGATCAACAGTGCAGACCACGACAAGAAGTTCTTCCAGGACATCATCGGTGCTGCTTCAAAGGCTGAGTCAAATTACTCTCGTGGAGTTAAGACTTGGGTAATGAACGACAAGACATACGCAACCGTTATGCAGGAAGCTGTTGCAGTTGACGGTTCCGGTGCTTACGTTGCAGTCGTTAACGGTGTAATGCCTGCTATCGGTGGCGACATCGTTGTTATCCCTTCAATCCCGGACAACAACATCGTTATGGGTTACTTCGATCTCTATGCTCTCCTCGAGAAGAAGGGCATCACAATCGATACATCCGAGCACGTCAAGTTCCTTGAGGACCAGACAGTTGTCAGAGGTCGTGGCCGTTATGATGGTAAGCCTGTCATCGCTAAGGCTTTCGTTGCAATCGGTATCGGTTCCGCACCTACTACTGAGGTAGAGTTCCCTGGACAGGACGAGTCCTGATCCGAATCTGATTCGGAGGCATAGTTCATGAGTAATAATATTCTCTTAGATCGTCTGAAGATCGACATTGGTATCATCAACAATACTGTTTATGACAGCCGTCTGACGAGTCTCTTGAGTACAGCTGAAAAGGAAGTAAGCAAGTTTGTCGGTGAAGCGGTTGATACATCAAACGACAGAGATGCTGAGCTCGTGATCGATTATGCTCGCTGGCAGTGGTTATCAAGAAGGGAGCCGACAGCGATGCCGGCTTCCCTTAAATACCGTCTGAACTGCAGAGCCTTTGAGAGAGCGATTCCACCTGCTGACTCAGGTGACGATGATACTGATGACTCTGAATCATGACGACTATTAGTTTGCTAAGAGGTTAGTTTATGCAGGATATTTCATTTATTCTCATTAATGAATCCTACTCAAAGGATTCAACAGGTCAGTGGGTTCCTTCCGGGAAGCCGACTGAGGTCAGCTGCATAGGCTTACAGAAGAGTGTTTCTCAGAATGAGTTCTTTCAGGCCGATCAATCGGGGATCCGTGCTGAAGGTGTAATCGAAATGAACTCCGTTGAGTATTCCGGAGAGAAGAAGCTCTCGATCAACGGTGTTCCTTATACCATCTATCGGACTTATGAGCCGAAAGATAAGCCGGATATAATCGAGCTCCACTACGGAGAAAGGGTTGGAAATGGACAACCTATCAGTTAGCGTAAATAAGGTTCTTGCTCAATACACATCCGACGTGAATATGACGATCCAGTCCACGATCGACACGACTGCTCGTGATGCAGCACAGAAATTGAGAGCTGAATCCGCAAGAACTCACGGAAACGGAAAGTATGCAAGGAACTGGACCGTAAAAAAAGATCGTGGTCGGGCGGTTATCTATAACAAGGCTCCGACTTACAGACTGACACATCTTCTGGAGAACGGACACGATATCATCAGGGACGGAAAGAAGGTCGGAGAATACCGACCTGCAGAAAAGCATATCAAACCCGTCGAAGAATGGGTACAGGATGAAGTGCAGAAGAGATTAGAGGAGGCTTTGAGTAATGTCGATTGAAAGTTTAAAGACTCTGCTTGAGACTGCAAAGTTCAACGTCAATATGCACAAAGCTCCCGACGGTACGGCCTGTCCTTATATCGTCATGGAAGAGATCGAGCAGCCTAACTTCGCAGCAGACAATAAAACATACACGGAAACCACTTCGCTCCGGCTTCGATTAGTTGAGAGCGAAGTCCACAACTGGACTCTCATTGATACTCTGAAGAGCACACTTAACAATGCGTCACTTCCTTTCAGTATGACGCTTGTCGACGATGAATCAGAGGGTGTCTGTGAGACCTATTTTGATATTAGATTTTTAGGAGGTATAAAAAATGCCTGAAGCAACAGAAGCAAAGGTCATGTATGGCCTTTCTAATGTCCACTATGCTAAGCTCACCGAATCTACTGATCCGGATACTGGCGTGGTGACAACATCATACGGCACGGTCAAGAAGTGGCCCGGTGCTGTAAACATTCAGCTCGATCCTTCCGGAAATCCTACGTTCTTCTCAGCTGATAACATCGCTTATTATGCTTTGAGCAATAACAGAGGATATGAGGGAGACTACGAGAGTGCAGCTATTCCTGAAGACGTTCAGATCAATGAGATGGGACGTGTTAAGGATCAGAACGGCCTTATCGTTGAGACTGATAAGGATGAGATCTCTTACTTCGCTCTTATGTTCGAGTTTGAGACAGACGTTTCCGCTAGAAGATACTGCTTCTATAAGGTATGTCTTGCACAGCGTCCTTCCGTAGCATCTGAGACCGTTGACGTTAACTCTGATCTTGCAGTAAAGACCGAGAGCGTTAAGTTCAGAGCTGTTCCTAGAACAGATGCAGTCACGATCGATGGTGTTGAAAAGCATCTCATTAAGTGCTGCACAAGCAAGGACACAGATCCGCAGGCTTACGCAGATTTCTACTCAGCAGTTCCGGAGCCTTCTTTCGAGGCTGAGTCCTGATGAGTAGATAACATTTTCGTTATCAAAGGGGAGAGGCTTAAAAACCTCTCCCTTTTTACAAATCAACATAAATAGGGAGAAAGCATATGTTATTTGATATAGAAAAAATTGAAATTAATGCAGCGTTTTATGAACTTTTCGAGTCCGTCTTCGGTGAAGACTTCTTTGCAATCTTGGCTCAGATCCGTCCTTCCGGAAGGATCCAGGCATTAAGGACCAGAGCGACAAAGATGGTTAAGGAAGAGGATGAGGAAACTCATGAGATGGTAGAGAAGCCGAAGATGGATCTCTCGGTTCTTGATGAATCTGAACAGAAAGAGGTCATGGACTATAACATCCAGGCAGGAATCAAGTCTAAAAAGTACACTCCGAGGATCGCATACATCGGATCACTTCTCTATAAAAAGAAATATAACGGAAGCATGAACGACTACTACTCGTGGCTGGCTTCTTTTGATGCTTCCGTATTCAACGATAAAGAAGTATTACAGCAGATTTGGGAAAAGATCACAAAGGACCAGAAGGTCCCTGACTCGGCAAAAAACGCATAAAGGCCGCAGCTACGACTCGCCCCATGACGACGAGCCTATTCCAGCTTAGAGCTTTAGAACTTGGAATCCGTAAACAGGATCTAAGGTTCTATACATGCGGCCAGATATTCGGAATCCTGACCGAGAGAGAGAATGACAAGTTTAAGTGGCCGAAGAAAGCCACTCAAGCTGATATTGATGCTCTTTTCCCTCGATAGTACGAGGTGAATACAATGGCAGGCACTATTAAGGGCATTACCATTCAAATTGAAGGAAAGACCAGCGGACTGGTCAAGTCCCTTCAGGATGTTGAAAGTCAGATAAAGAAGGACGATGCTGCCTTAAAGAATCTCGATAAGGCTTTGAAGCTCGATCCTACTAATGTCGACTTACTTGCAGCCAAAGAACAGGTCCTTGCTGATAAGACGAGCCTCGTCACTCAGAAGATGGACATCTTGCAGCAGGTACAGCAGGACGCTCTGACAAATCTTCCTGAAGATGCTCAGCTCTCTGCTTCACAGATGGCCGAACTCGAAACGGAGATCGCCATGACAGGCAATACTCTGAACGAGTTGACCGGTGAAGCTGACAATGCGAGCGATAACTTGCAGGAAGTCGGTGATTCAGCTGACACGGCAGGAGAAGAGGTCGAAGAATCGTCAGAATCCTTTGAAGGACTTGGCGAAGCTGCTGAAGTAGCAGGTGAAGTGGCCGTTACAGCTCTTGAAGCTGTCGTGGTCGCTGCTGCAGCTGTCGGAACAGCTGTCGCAGGTGCTATGGTCACGGCCGGCACTGCTATGGCCAACGCTACGATGGAAACGTCGAAGCTCGCTGACGAGATCGGAACGCTCTCCGCACAGACAGGTCTAACCACAGACACTATCCAGGAGCTCAACTATGCAGCTGAACTTCTGGACGTTGATACATCGACCGTAACAGGTTCGATGACCAAACTTGAAAAGACTATGGGATCCGCTGCAAGCGGTTCCAAGTCAGCACAGCAGTCTTTCGCAGATCTCGGAATCAGTATTAAGGATTCTAATGGTAATCTGAAGGACGCTGATGAGGTTTTCTGGGAAGCCATTGACGCTCTTGGACAGATTGAATCGGAGACCGAACGTGATGTGGCTTCAATGGCACTTTTCGGGAAGTCAGCCAAAGAGTTAAACCCTCTCATCCTGGCTGGATCCGAGACGTTCCGTTCTCTCGCAGACGAGGCCCACAGAACAGGCTACGTCATGAGCTCCGAAACGGTTGATGCTTTCGGAAACCTTGATGACAATATGCAGAGGCTCGCAAACGGAGCCCAGGCAGTAGAACAGAGCTTCGGTCAGATATTGCTTCCGCTTCTCACTGATATGAGTGGCGAAGCCGTTGACCTTTTGGGCGATTTCTCCGGAGCTCTCTCTGAAGCCGGAGGAGATATCGACTCGATCGGAGCTATAATTGAGGATTTCGCTCCTCAAGCCCTCGCTCTGGTTCAAAAATACGTCCCGAAGATCTTGAGCGTTTTTGAACAGACGTTCAATGCTCTGATCCCGGTTGTGATGTCTGTGGCACCACAGCTCATCACACTGGCAGGAAATTTGATAGAAACGCTGGCAAACTCGGTCGCTCAAAATGCGGATTCGTTTTTGTCGGCTTTCAGCTCGCTTTTTGAGTCTGTCGTAGATTCAGCGATCACGCTCCTTCCTGTTCTGGTACCGCTGGCGATAAATCTGATAATGACTTTGGCAGATGCTTTGATAAGTAATGCACCAATGTTATTTGAAAGTGCATTGTCGATCATCATGACTCTCTGCGAGATGCTTTTGAGCCCGGAGAGTATTGCATCGATCCTTGACAGTGCGACAGCAATCATCACAGGATTACTTGACGGACTGACGACAGCCCTTCCGATTTTGATCCCGGCAGCGATCGAGGCTATATTAACCCTCGTAGATACGCTCCTGTCTTCAGGATGCTTGGAGCAGATAATCTCTGCAGCTCTGACCTTGATAGTCACGCTTGCCACAAGTCTGATCGATTATCTACCTAAATTGATCGAACGTCTCCCGGAAATAATCATGGGAATCGTAAAATTCCTCACTGGTGACGCTCTACCTGACATCATCGAAGCCGGATTCACTCTTATTACTGCGATCATTGGCGATCTCCCGAATATCATCGGTGCGATCATCAAGGCTCTTGTTGAGCTCGTAATCGCTATGGGTGAATATATCACAGGCGAGGGAGCTGAAGACATTCTCAAGAGCTTCCAGGCAGCCTTTGACGGAATCGTCAACGGAGCAAAAACATGGGGCTCTGACCTTATAAAGAACTTCATAAGCGGAATCACTTCGAAGTTCTCTGATCTCGGAAAAGCTGCAAGCTCAGCAGCACAGAAGGTCGCTAATTACCTTCACTTCTCCGAACCTGAGATGGGACCGCTTTCAGACTTTAATGATTCAGGTGCAGACATGATCCTTAACTTCATCGACTCGATGAATAAGGAACAGAGTGCTCTCGAAGATGCTCTCAATCAGACAGCAGGAATCATCGATAAGGGAATGGATCATTCCTACGACATAGCTACACAGAGCAATATCACGCAGCACGTCGACTATTCCGGTGGATTATCCAGGATAGAACAGGCAATCGTTGCTGCTGGTGCTTCAGGAGCTCCTGAAGGTTCGACATGGGTATTCCCGATCTATATCGGAGGAGAACACGTCGACACTATTGTTCTGGATGCTATTGACAGAAACAACTACACAACCGGAGGACACTGATTATGTTAGGTAATTATTTACTGTTCGATAATGAGGTCTTTCCGAATCCAAAAACACCTTCAAGGACATCGAAAACTATTGAAAATGTTTCTCAGAGTGAAGCAGGAACGGATCTCGTCGTTGTGGTCCGTCCTGCGAAGAACTCTTGGAACTTCAGCTTCGAACTGTCTCCTGCTAAGAGAGACATCCTTGAGGGCCTTACTTACGAAGAGTCTACGATGATGGTATATCAAGGAAAGACTTATCGTGTAAGAGTAAGAGATTTCCAGGAGCAGACCGTTGAGGGTTCCGAGTGGCTCAGCTCGGTCAATGGCCTGTTTACCTGTTCAGTAAGTGTTATGGAGTATTAAGATATGTATTCAGTATCAGATGCCTACAAAGTGAAAATGCTCGACCAGGTACAGACTCACAGGCTTGTGGGCCTTATCGAAGACGAGTATGACTTCACGGATGCGGATGTTATAGGTGTTTCCTATAAAAATCAGTGTTCTCAGAAGAATGTGGCTCTGGGTTCTGTTAATATCGGTGTGCTCAAGTTCACCTTACTGAACGACTTGCTCGATCGTGGTGATTACTACGGAAAAAAGGTCAAGATCTGTGACGGTCTGAAGATAGACGAGGAATCCGGAGAAGATATCTATGAAAATGTTCCTGTCGGTGTGTTCTATATCGCTGAAGCGGTCCGAACAGCTGCAGGAATAGACCTCACTGCTTATGATGTTCTCTCCAAGACAGACAAAAACCTCACGATCGACCAGACCAGCGGTCACATTTATGACTTTTGTAAGTATATCGAGGATGAAACAGGTGCCGTTTTCGGAATGACACAGGAAGAGTGTGACGCTCTTCCGAACGGTACCGAGATAATCGCACCTTACGAAGAAAACGACATGGTCACTTTCAGAGACTTAATGAGTGCTCTGGCTAAGATGATCGGTGGCTTTGCTTACGCAGAACGAGACGGAACGTGGAAGCTCAGAAGCTTTGATAATGTTCCGGTCATAAAGATACCAAAAGCAAGGCGAATGTCCGGAACCGAGATCTCCGACTTCGAATCCTTTTACGATTATGTCTCTTACATAGATTCAGCAACAAACATCGTTAAGGTGGTCGGTGAGGGTGACGGACTGGTAATGAAGCTCGGAAACGAGCCTTTTTTACAGTACGGAACAGCTGAAGCGGTCAACCGAAGAGCTGAAAACATCCTGAACGTCGTCAAGAACATGGATTACACTCCGTTCAAGGCTTCGATGCTTCCTGCATTTATAGCTCTGGACCTCGGAGACGTTATCGAGCTCGAAGACGACTACGCAGGAGATACAAGCTCCGGAGCCGTGATGCTGGTTACATGGACTTATAACAAGTCGTATAAAGTTCAGTGCTATGGCGACAATCCGAATCTCCGTGATGTCCAGTCCAAGACTGACAAGGATATTTCGGGAATTATAAGTCAGACCGTACAGAATGAAGTTACTTATTATAACTTCATAAATGTAAATTCCATCTTGATAGGTCCAGAACAGGAAGTGAGCATCGCACAGCTGCGTTTTACTTCTGCTCAGAAGACCACAGTCAAGATCATGCACGAGTTCATCTTCGAGATGATCCGTAATCTCTCACAAAATGAGAGCTATGAGGTCAGATATTACCTCGATGAACAGCGTGTCAATTACACACCTTTTGAGAGTCTTTCACCTCTTATCGTAACGACGAGGATCCCAAGACCTGTGGATCCTGAAGAAAGCGGAAGCGGAGGAGGAGACGAACCGGTAAGAGCTGACATTGATCCTATCAATGCAACGATTACCAGGGACTTTTTCTATGTTCTCAAAGATGTTGAACCTAACATAAGGCATACCTGGGACGTAAGGATCCTGACTCACGGAATTGCTCAGACATTCATCGACGTGAATCACGCTCACATCACTCTGGAAGGTCAGAGAATGTTTGC
>JAGCGK010000005.1 GCA_017649645.1 Clostridiales bacterium
AGACAAAAGGGAAGGTCTCATTATAGTGCCTTTGAAATCCAGTAATCTATCCCTGTTCACAGAGACTAAATACTAGATTATCTTGCAAAATACAGTAAAAGCACCCTGTCTATAGGGATTACTAACTGGATTTCAGCCTAAAATCCAGCATTTGCTCCCTATCAGCAGGGAGAATCAACTGGTGTTTTATGGCAGGGTTTCGCAGAACAAAAGCAGATCAACTTCAGTGTGAACCTGCCTTTTAAGATCCGAATTGTGTTTTGAGACATCCTCTTCGATGAGTGAAATATAAGTATCAAAATTTCTTTACTCAGGTGATATAATTAGCATATCAAAAGGGTAGGGTAATCTGATGGATAAGAGGAACAGAAGAAAGATAATCACGGTTTTGTTCGCGGTGGCTCTTGTCATTACCGTGGGCATTTTTATAGCGAGCCTTATAACGACGAAGATCTACAATAAAGAAGTCCATCAGGATACCGTTATCGGCGACAGTCTCTTCACGACAAATGACAACAATGATGCCGATGTTTCCGTTAGGGCAGAGCCCAGGAGCAACACCTGGTCCAAGTGCATCGATTACTATAACGAAGGCCTCGAAGAGCTTAACTACCAGGCCTATACATACGATTTCTATATTCGTAACAATACTAAGGATGAAGTCTCGGATTACACTTTCAAGTTCACCTTCGACCGCGAAGTCTATCTGATGTCTGCATGGAACGGTTCTCTCGAGATCCATCAGCAGATGATAGGCGGCGAATATGTAGCGACCGTTCCTGATCTTCGTGAATTCAATAAAGATGATTTCTCATTTGATACGGTAACCGTGGACGGCGAGACATTGATCCGCATGAAGCAGGGTGATTACCTGGTCTATATCCCGAGTACCGGCGAGAATTCGATGGAAAAGCCGATCGAGACCTACGGCGGCATCGTTCCGGGCATCATCATATATGTTCCGATCGGACAGGATATAAACGGCTCCGTTCTGGAGATCGATTACACATTCCACAGGCTTCTTTTAAGAGACCCGCTGTTCTGGATATCCGCAGTATTGCTGGGCATCTGGCTCATTGCACTTCTTATATTCAGCATTACGGAGATCCAGTATAAGAAATATAAGAACATCCACGAACACGACCTTAACATGATCAGGGAGTCGATCGAGACATTTACACGCTTTATCGATGCCAAAGATCCGTACACGAACGGTCATTCCAACCGCGTCGCCCAATATACAAAGCTTATCGCCGAACAATTGGGCTTTGAAGGTGAAGAGCTCGACAAGATCTACTACATCGCGCTCCTTCACGACAGCGGCAAGATCGGTGTCCCTGATAATATCCTCGGAAAACCGGGTCGTCTTACCGCCGAGGAGTTCGAGATCATCAAGTCCCACACGACCCGCGGAAGCGAGATCCTAGGCCGCTTCAAGAGCCTTCCTGATGCTGACGAGGGCGCACGTTACCATCACGAGCGCTACGACGGTACGGGCTATCCTGAAGGCAGATCCGGCGAGGACATCCCTCTTATCGCCAGGATGATCTGCGTCGCAGATGCTTACGATGCCATGAATTCCAATCGTGTTTATCGACAAAAACTTTCCCGGGAAGATATCATCAGCGAGATCGAGAAAAACAAGGGAACACAGTTCGATCCGAAGATCGCGGATATTTTCCTGAAACTTATAAACAACGAAAAAGTATGATGTATAATGGTCACCAGGGGATATTTACAAATAACATAGAAGTAGAGGCGAAAACATGGTTTTTGATGCGTACGAAGGATTAAGTGAAGAGTACAGAAGTTATAATGTGATCCAGCCGGAACAGCTTAATTTCAGACAGCCGGCATATGATCCTGAACGCTTGGCAGCAACAACGCTCAACGACAAGGTGAAAAAGGATTCGAGGACACTCATCATTGTCGGAATAGTGATGATCGTTCTCGGTGCATTGATCACGACCCAAAGTCTTGGCGGAATCGGTTTGATCGTATTCGGAATCGCTCCTATCATATTCGGAGTAATAAAGGGTAAGTCAGCCAAGTCCTCAAACCTTGTTACGACCGGAACGCTCGTGAAGAAAGAAAAGATGAGTGCAGGCGCTGTCAGTTCCAGGACCAGACGTTCATATTTCTGGCTCGTCATCGTACCTGACGATATGGACAGTACCCTTTGCATCGTTCATGGGGAACCTGATACATTTGAGGAACTTCGTGTAGGCGACAGGGTCCTTGTAACTAATGACGAACTCGGTTATTACGGAAAGAAAGTGTACTGATATCGATCTGATGTCTTAACTATGACAAGTTTTCTGTTATAATCCTCCTGGGGGATAGCTTATATAGGAGGCAGTTTGTTTATGAGATTTGATGAAGATCTTAAGTATTACTATTTCAGCGAGAATTCAAGAACCGATGATGAAGAGCGCTCGATAATCTATGAGCACAGTAAGAATATCATCAGAGGATACATTAAAAGAACCTTCGGACCGGAGAAATCTTTGGGAGCTAACATCAAGAAGTTTGCTCCTGTTGTTATTTTTTTTGTCGTTGTGATATTGTTGATAATCTTCTCGCTTAACAAGATGGTGGGACCTATCCTTTATACCTTCGGAGGAATTTTCGTTGTTGCCGGGATCCTTCTGGCTTTGCCCGGAAATCAGATCGATGATGAGAAGCCGAGTACGTCGAAGATCCCGAGAGGGCTCGGCTCAGCCATGGCTATCCTGGTCGGTCTTGCTGTTATAATCCCGACGATACTGGCTCCGAAGTACGGTTATGCAAAATGCATGGTGGCAGGAGGAGCTTCGTGTTTTGCGGCGGCAGGACTTTTCTTCATCATTTATACGATCATCGGTATGGCAAGGTTTTCGAGAGCCCAAAGTAATCCGGTTCAGGGAAGATGTATAGGCTATATTAAGATGCTCGAAGGCAGTGAAAATGATGCAGGACCGGGCAGACTGTTTGTTGTCGGAACGCCTGTTTTCGAATATACAAAAAACGGGACTACTTACAGGGCTTTCCAGGAAAATAACATGAGGACCGGAAGATTGACTCCGGAGGTTGGAGAAACAGTTATTCTCGGTACGCTTCCGGAAGATCCATATGCTGTGTTCTATCATAAGAATACAAAAGCGAAGATATTTGCATTTGTTATGTCAGCCATCGCGATCGCGGTAGGGATCTTCCTTTTCATCATGATACCTAAGGTCACCGACAGTAACGGCTTCAGGGTCAATACCATGGGCGGGGATGTCCAGATCGCCAAGGCACAGTTCAATGATAAGGATATAGAAAAAAAGATCGGAACTAGTGACTATACGATCGAATACCTTACCGTTAAGTCCGTATATGAGGAAGACGGGACATGGTATGTGGAGTTCACGAACGGAAGAAAGAGCAAGCTGGGCGCAGGTGTCGAGAAGGAGTATAGCGACGGAATGTCAGTATATATGATAATACCTGACGACAGGACCAAAGGTATAATAACTTTCTTGGCGGAAGATTATGAATACGCGGGCAGCAAACCTGTTGAGGGGCTTCCCGAGTAAAATGACAGATAACTAAAGGGGATGTCTAAAAAGTGATTGAACTCACTTGGGGCATCCCCATTCTTTTGCTTTTTTCTTTTGAATTCCCGTTTCTTGTACAGTTCTATAGCGGTACTAATGACTGTAATTCCGCCGTTTTTCCCGTGATAAATACAGTTTCTTAGAACTGTACCGATGACTGTACTTTAGGAAGAATTCCCGCTACTTTTACAGTCCTGTAGCGGTACAGATGACTGTAAAAATGGGAAGGTCTCATTATAGTGCCTTTGAAATCCAGTAATCTATCCCTATTCACAGAGACTGAATACCGGATTCTCTTGTAAAATACAGTAAAAAGCACTCTGGTCATAGGGATTACTTACTGGATTCCAGCCTAAAATCCAGTATTTGCTCCCTATCAACAGGGAGTATCAACTGGTGTTTCAGGATTTCGCATAATAAAAAGCAGATCAACTTCAGTGTGGACCTGCTTTTTATGATTCAAATTATGTTTTGTGACATCCTCTTTAGTATGCGTTGAAAACTTATATGTCAGATACTCTCCCAGCTCGGTATGCCCTGCCATTCGGATGTATCGAAGTAGTGCCTGATCTCGTCGCAGAGCTCGTCAACCTTTGTCTCGCACTCAGGCGTCAGATCAGACGGCAGATCAGCTATTACACTTAACATTACGTACTCGTACAGTAGACATCTGTCGGTGGTCTTGAAGGTGAAGCATTCTTTACAGAGGAAGTAACTTCTGTCATAGTGATCATCCATGATTAGCTCGTTGATCTCATCAATTGTTGTATCCGTGTAGGTGAAATCATGCTGATTGACCTTCTTCCAGGAATCATCACCCTTGGCCGGCTCTTCAAAGTGAGAGTTGTAGTTCGCGAAGAACTTCTCCGTGCACTTCCAGATCTCGCAGACCAGCTGTGTCTTCATGATGCTCACACTTGTAAAGCCCATATTTCTTACGGTGTCCGCACCATAGAAACCACTGATCGACGGGTTGCTGATATTGATGTTGATGATCATATAATAATCGCCGTTGACACAGTAAGAACCTCTCATGCGTGGTTCGTAATCACCATCGTACAGGCAGATCGCGAATCCCTTATAATACTCGAAAAGCAACTGGTCAAAATAATCCTCCGGATAAAGATCGAGGACCTCGCTGATCTCATCAAGCGCTGCATCGATCTTACCAGGATCGGTTGCAGTCTTGTTCTCATTAAGAAGACCTTCCGGCGTGAGATCTGCGAACCAGAAATAGATTCCGTGTTTGCTTCCGATCTGTGCCGCTTTTTCATACTGATCATTAAGTTCGCTTATGCTTCCCGTGACCTTCTGGTCGTGAGCCGCAGAATTATCAACCTTAAGACTTTCGATCAATTCCTTGGCTCCGTCTGATTTCTCGTTTTTCAGTTTCTCGTTGACGTCGCCCGGTACCCAGTCGCAGACCTTAGTTGAGTACTCAATGACCTCATCCTTCTCGAAATCATAAGTAAACTGGAAAAGACCGTCTTCGCTCCTTCCGAAATCATTCCTATAGAAAACATCATATATCGAACCGAACACGACCTCACCATCCATTAAAACAGGTGTCGGATAGTTCATCAAACCGATGTCATCCATCTCCACACCGTATTCCTCGGCTACGATCTGTCTCCATTCATCACGCATATCCTTGAACTTCGGCGGGTAGGGAGCGATATTCGTGAAGTACTCGGAATTTCCTACATATACGATCAATTCACAGAATAAAAGATCATCTTTATAATCTGTTCCGAACTTCTCCTCGTACATCCTGATGAGTGTCTCCTGAGGACTGATCATGTCGCTGCTGTCGAAATTAACTTTATATCCGTAATGAAGCTTTTGGAGCCCGTTTATGACCTTAACGATCTCTTCATCCGTGAACCCGTACTCCTCGAGCAGCTCAAAGAACTGATAAGTCGTATTTGAATCGAAGAACATACTGTCATATTTTTCTGTTCCGATAATATATTCCAGCGCTGTCGAGAAGGCTGTGATCGCGTTATAAGACGACGGACCATTGGCGTTTGAAAAATACTTAGCAACATAATGCTCGGCTCCGCCTTCTACCAAAAAGTTGGCTTCGACATATTGGGTTACATCTGCTTTCTGTTCTTCCGTCAGTTCATCCGAGCATACGATACTTCCGTCACTTAAGATCGCTACATTGGCAGGTTCTCCTCCGATCGCTCCATCAACAAAGTGAACGAGCTCATGGTAAACCGTAAGGGAAGCATCCGCATCTGGTGTATTGAATACCCAGCCGCCGATAAGTACATAGTTATTGGAAATGGCATAATAAGCACTTGCTTCAGGTCCCGCATCTCCGTCTTCGATAACCAGGTTCTCAAGCTGAGCTAAAAAGTATTCCTTATTCTCTTCATCGATCTGATCTGCGATCATCGGGAACAGCTGATATACGTATCCCTCATAATCGTAAAGAGCAGGATTGCCGTCAACCGTCTGCGCAAACTGAATGAAGTACTCATACTCACCCCTTAAGTCATCCTCGGTAAGGCCGACCTTTTGTGCGAGTTCCAATGCTTCATTCTTATAATCTTTCGGAAGTTTGATGCTGTCGGGATCAACCCATTCAGTTGTCTCGGATGTTTCTTCGGTATCTCCTTCAATAACCTCAGATGCTTTGGTTGTCCCGGAAGTTTCAGCTGCCTCAGTCGTCTCGTCAGTTTCTTTGTGATGACATCCGCTTATAACAGCTGAACTGAAAATGAGAGTGGCGGCAAGGATTAGACTTGCCCACTTGCAAGATTTCTTCATGATCGTTTCCCCATTTCTTCAATATCGGGGAAATTATATCACGTTTTTTTGAGGAATGGAATTGACGGATATGGTTGATCAGTTTTTCTGCCGGAAATCTTTTTCGAGGAAGATGAATGATACAATAGCATTCAATAACGCCGCCCGTCATATGATATATAGCTGTTAAAGCCCCTTTAGGACGATGTTACCTCCTTTTCGAAAATGCTATAATCCCCTTGAAGTTCGGGAAATTCCTGTATCATGGAGGGTTCGAAAATGAAAAAAATGCGTGTTATCTGTTCTTTAATCCTTTGTTCTGCAATGACATTTACACTGTTCGGTTGTTCCGACGGAAGTTCCGACAATAAGAAGGATAAAAAGGACAACAAAAAGACGGAAGAAGTCGATGACGAAGCCGACGAGGATGAAGATTCCGATTCGGACGACAACAACGGAACAGGTTCCGGCAGTGCCTCCGGAGGATCCGAAAATTCAAAAGAAGACGGTAATGAGCCGACCGCAGACTCTGAAGACCAGACAGTCGGAACAGTTACGACGAACGATAAAGATTCAAGATATTCATTCGAAGGTATGGATCCTGAGCAGATCGTCGACCTGGTTTATGAGATCGCAACCCTTAAAGAAGGTCTTACGATTGACGAGATCGTTGCCGATTATGACTATGAGCCGACCAGAGTATTCAATCACTGCATCAGTTTTAACACAGATGAATATAACAACTGGTTCGATATCCCGGATTGCATCATATCCGCCAACTACTCATGCGATGTTGATGATAACGGTGTTTGGTTGTTCGAGGACGATGTGTCCTTTGTAGCCATCGAGTTTCACATTTCAGACGATAAGATCGCCAAAGCAGTCTACTATCTCCTTTATGACAGGATCGACAGCTATACGGATGCAGAAAGGATCGATGCTTTTGACGGTGAGGAATATGTCGATTGGACAGTCAATTTCTACGAAGAGGGAGAAGAAATGAGCAAGAATTACATCTGGATGATGCGTCACAGTGGTGAAGCAGGCGGATATCACTTCTACGTAACTCTTCCGATATTCGTTGAATAAAAAATCGAAAGAACTTATTGAATTCAAAGAGGATGTTCCGATCCGGGGCATCCTCTTTTTGTACTGTTATCAGATATATTGATTTGGGCTCCGGTCGTTAAATGATATAATCATATCAATGACTTTTCCAGGGGGAATACGGATATGAAGAACTATGCTTTGGGACATCCCGTTAACAAGTTGATCCACGGTTGTGACTATAATCCCGATCAGTGGCTGGACCGTTCTGACATACTCAGCAAAGATATCGAGTACATGAAAAAGGCAGGGATCAACGAGGCAACCCTCGGCGTGTTTTCCTGGTCAGCATATGAGCCGGTGGAAGGTGAGTTCCATTTTGAGTGGCTGACCGAAGTCATGGACAGATTATATGAGAATGGGATCAGTACGATCCTTGCTACGCCTTCAGGTGCAAGGCCAATATGGATGGATCAGAAATATCCGGAAGTCATGCGTGTTGACGGAATGGGACACAGGAACCGTCACGGCTTCAGACATAATCATTGTCTGTCCTCGGAAGTCTTCAGGGACAAGGTAAGGATCATAGACGGTAAACTCGCGAAGATCGCAGGTGATCACCCTGGCCTTATAGCATGGCATATCTCCAATGAGTTCGGAGGAGAGTGCTTCTGCGACCTGTGTAAAGAGAAGTTCAGGGATTACTTAAGGAAGCGTTTCAATAATGATATTAACTTACTTAACCATGAGTGGTGGAGTTCCTTCTGGAGCGCAAAGTATAATGATTTTTCTGACATAGAACCTCCATACCAAAACGGTCAGAATGCTCTGATGGCACTTAAGCTCGAGTGGCACAGATTCACTACTTATAACTACGCAGATTATATCTCTGTCGAGATCGATACCATCAGGGAAGCATCCCAAAACAAGGATATTCCGATCACGACCAATCTCATGCAGAGGTTCTACGATATTGACTACAGGGAGCTGGCCAAAAAGATCGACTTTATCTCCTGGGACAGCTATCCGAAGTTCCATAATGATCTGGAGAGATATGAGGATACGATGATGGAGTCGGCTTTTGATCATGCGCTCCTTCGATGTCTTAAGAAAGATAAGCCGTTCTTCCTAATGGAAAGCGCGCCCGCTCACGTAAACTGGATGGACTATAACAAGTTGAAGCGTCCTCATGTGCACGACCAGTTCTCCTGTCAGACTGTTGCCTGCGGATCAGATTCCATTCAGTATTTCCAGTGGAGAAGATCAAGGGGAGGAGCCGAGCAGTTCCACGGTGCCGTTATGGATCACAGCGGTTCGACAGATACCAGAGTCTTCAGGGATGTAGCATACACGGGCGAAGTCTTGGGTAAGCTAGCTGAGATTGAAGGAACGGTCAAGAAGAATGAAGCGGCAGTAATCTTTGAGTGGGACTGCTGGTGGTCGATAGATGTGTCAGGCGGATTCAGCAGACATACGAAGAAGTACGACGTTACCTGCATGGATCATTTTAAGAGCCTGATACCGTTCGGAGTTGAGGCTGATGTGATCTCCGTTAACGACGACTTTGAGGATTATAAGCTCATCATCGCGCCGATGTTGTTCCTCATTAGACCTGAGACTATAGACAAGATGAAGAGGTTCGTCGAAAACGGCGGCGTTCTTCTCGCTACTTACATGACCGGCTACGTAAACGAGAATTCACTGTGCTACGAAGGCGGATTCCCGGGTGACGGATTGAAGGAACTGTTCGGTATAGTCAACGAAGAGATAGATACGCTCTATCCTTCTGACAGAAACGGCATCAGCATGGACGGCAAGACTTTGGTCGTAAAGGATTATGCTGAACTTATAAAGCCGATCGATGCTGAAGTCATCGGTACATATACGGATGATTTTTATAAGGACACGGCGGCGATCACCTGTAAGAGATACGGCAATGGAAAGGCATATTATCAGGCAGCCAGATTGCTTAATGAGGATATGGGAGATCTGGTAAGAAAGATCCTTAACGATGCGGGCATTAAGATCCGTGATCTTCTGTCAGGTATTGAGCATCACGTAAGATACGGCGATGACCATATATATGAATTCTACTTCAATATCGGAGAAGAACCTGCCGAGGTCAGTGATCTTGACGGAACGGATATGATTACCGGCGATACCGTTAATGGCAGCGTGACGATCCTTCCGAGAAGATATCTGATCCTTAAGAAATGATCGAAAAAACAGGAGATGCCTCAGTTTTAGAGACATCTCCCTTAATTTTTCAGCGGGTTAAGATATTACCCGTTTGTACTTACTGTTTCATCGTTCTCCGTATCGCTCTCTGTCGGAACCTGCTGGGAAGAAGGCGGAGGGAATCCGTTTTGTCCGTCTAAACCCGGAGGAGGCGGAGGAGGCGGAGGAGGCGGCAGGAGATTGCCGTTCTCATCGTACATCGGAGGCGGAGGGAGCGGATTGCCGTTCTCGTCAAATTCCATCGGCGGCGGATCAATAGGGTTACCGTTTTCGTCGAACATCGGAGGCGGAGGAAGCGGATTACCGTTCTCGTCTACCGGAGGAGGTCCAAAAAACTGATTAGGGATCTCAGATGCTTCTTCGCCGTTCAGGACTAAAGTTCCGCCGTTGAAGGTTGCTGTTCCGTCGTAATCACATGTAGAGCTGCCCGTGATGTCGATGTACCCGCCGTTGATGATGATATCGCCGTTGGAGTCGATTCCGTCAGTATCGCCGGGACCCATAACGATCGTGATATTACCGCTGTTGATCTCGACTACAGGCTTCTCATAGGACTCGTCCTTGAGGGAAGCGTTGATACCGTCGTCACTGGAAGTGATCGAGATGTCCCCTCCGTTGATGACCACATAAGTTCCTTCAAGACCTTCAGGCGCGTCGATTGTGATCGTGCCGCCATCGATCTGGAGCTTGCCGTCAGCGTGGATACCGTCATCGGATGCGTTGATGGTAATTGTTCCGCCTGAGATGTTTACGTAGTCCTTGCCGTTGATCGCATCTTCCAGCGAATCGATCACATAAGTTCCGTCCGTGATATAAAGGCTGTCCTTACATGTGATCGCCTTACCTTGGCTCGCGGAAATAATGACTGCTCCGTCACCGCCGATGCAAAGGTCAGTCTTCGAGTAGATGACAGCATTTACCCTGTTATCCTCTGTCGTCTCGAAAATACCCGAAGTCTCCAGTTTGCACTTTCCCTTTAATGTCAGGTTGACCTTCTGTGCCTTCATGACGCAGATAGCTGCAGTTGAGGGATTGATGATCGTCGCATTATCCAATGTGATGTCGATCACGTCTTTTTTTGTAGCGTCTACGAGGATCATGCCGTTATCGGTAGAGCCTGTAACTACGTAAGATCCGGCCTCGGTGATAGTTATCGTTCCCTCTGTACCGTTAAGGTCGATCTTTTGCGGCTCCGGAACTTCAGGCTCCGTCACCTCAGTTGGTTCACTCTCTTCTGTCGTCTCCGGTGTGTCATCGATCGGAACGAGCTTGCCGATTGCTATGAGATAATCGATTATCTCAGGATCGTAGCAGGAGAGGTCGCATCCTGCGGTCATCATCAGGACCACTGCGGTTGCCGTGATAACTGCGATCAGCTTTTTGAATTTGTTGTTCATATGTACTCCTTTCCCACCAAACAACGCTTTCCATTGTCCATTAACGAACAAGAAATAGCAAGACTTTTTTACCTTATAAATAAGGCAATACTGTATGAAAAACGTTTTACTTTTGCGAAACGTTTTGCTGATCGAACGTCATTGTTGGGGTAAAAAGTACCTTAATTACATCAGCTCTTATCGTCGTCAGTCTTAAGGAAAGCAGACAAAACAGTCGGTGCGGCTGAACTTATAAATGATATCATCTTCGAGATCTGCTGGGCGCGGATGATCGACATCGTGTTGCTTATGATCGAGTTGCCCGCAGCCTTAATATCCGGGCAGTAAACATCGGCAACGATGAGCGACGCGTACATCTCGCGAAGCTTCTTGTCACATGACGGATCCTTGAAGCCCTTGAGTTCCTTAAGACAGTCGTCGGCCTCGATGATCTCTCTTGCGATCTCCTCAGGCTCCAAACCCATGTCGATAAGAGTTCCGAGTTCGGAAAATCCCGAGCCGCTTATATAGTCTGACTTGTGGTTTTTGAGGACGCTATAGATTCGCATCACCTTGTCGCATTTATCTTTCATGTCGCCGTAAGTAAGCGCCAGGATCTCGCACAATTCGTACAAGGCGTCGTTACCAACCCCCGGCTTACAGGTATCCTTGAGGTATCTGTATCCTTCTTCCAGATCTTCGATAACTTTATCAACGCTCTTGCCGCTTATCGCCAAGAACATCACGAATGAAATGTCGTCAGCAGCAATTAGGATCGGGTGTTCGGAATTAAGTTTCTTCATGAGTTCTTTGGCTCTTGATACTATCTCGTCGCTCTCGCTCTGAAGATCGAAGTCCAGGATCAGGATTGCTGAAAGAACCATGTAGTCATTCTCGAGAATACTTCCCTTGGTGATCTTATCGTATACAGACATGAAGTCGCTTAGGTATTTCTCGGGATCGTCCGATAATGTCATCTTGCTTATAAGCACGAGTTCCACGATGTCCCTGAGACTTGACAGAGGACGGGTGTTCTTTTTAAGAAGTTTACGGCAAAGCTTCATCTTATCTATATCAGCTTCTTTGCTCGCAGATGTGAAAAGAAGTGCAGAAGCTAAGCTCATCTGATCTTTTTCGAAAAGGAATGCTTTATGTATGATCGACTTGTTGACTGAAAGTAACTCATATCTTTCTTTTACTGCATCATTCATGACCCGTACTCCTATCAAAGAATATTTACTGAATTATTATAGCAAAAGACGTCATTTGGAAATAAAAAGAATGATTGCGCAGATGTGATAATATAAGGGCAGGAAGGGAAACGGCAGCTGTTGTAAGGAGGAAACGGATATGCTCGATAAGTTGGATTTTCTCAATAACCTCAGTGATGACGAACGTAAGCTTTTCACCGGTATTGGTCTCGTTGTACTTGGCGTATTTGCCATGTTTATCCTATCCCAACTTCTTATGATCCCCGGAAGACTTCAAGCTCGTGCCAGATACAAGAACTATACGGGCAGAGCCTTGGGTAAGATCACGAATAGAAATATGATATCCGTTCAGCGCGGACATGACGATGAAGGCCGTCCGGAATACACAACAAAGTGCATGGTATCCTACGAGTTTACGGTAGGCGGTGTTCTCTACAAAGGAGAAGGCGAGGGCTCAGGTGCAGGCCGCGACAAATACGAAGCGGAGATCTGCTACGACCCATCCGATCCTGATCAGAACTGTACAGCTTACTATTTTAATTCAAAGACAAAGTCGCACTTTATTTCAACATTTATCTACCTTGCCGTTTTCTTTGCGGTCATTATGATCGGAATATATTTCTTCATGCGCTTCAAGCAATGAAAACAGGATAAGTCAGATTCTATGAGCGCCGTATAGGCGCTCTTTTTTATGCATAAACATAAGGAGTAATATAGTTGCGAAAATAAATAGTTGACAAACGCAACTAATCGGATTATCATACGACATCATAGGAGGTGGCGTATGGATAATGTTAGCCTTTTCAGAGAATACACAAGACAGCTCGAGCGTAATCTCGAGAATATCAATAAAGCTGACTGCTGTCAGTGTGCCGTTAATACGCTTCAATGTTTTCTGGTCGTGGAGATCGGCAGAAAACCGGGTATCTGCGTAAAGGAACTTTCCGAGATCTTAAGGCTGGACAAAAGCGGCATAAGCAGGGGAGTTGAAGAACTTGTTCAAAAAGGTTTTGTAACAAGAGAACCTTCCAAAGAAGACAGAAGAAGCGTTGTCCTTAAGCTCACTTCAGAAGGTAAGAAGAGATATAAAAAGATCGAGAAAGATATGAATGTTAAGTTCAAAAGTGTCTTCGAGAAGATCGATGAGGACAAAAGAGAAATGGTCATTGAGGCCTTGAAAATATATAACGAGGCATGCAGAAAGGCAGAAGAAGATGAGTAAGAAAGAATTGGCAACCGGTTGCTTTAATGAGGGAATGCTGTGCTCGCAGGCGGTTCTGGCGGCATTCGCAGATGAGTGCGGGATCACTGAAGAACAGGCATTGAAACTGGGATCATGTTTTGGTACGGGAATGTGCAAGGGTGAAGTGTGCGGTGCATGTACGGGTGCGCTTATCGCACTGTCGCTTATGTACGGGCATACCACCAAGGGCGACATGAACGTAAGACAGCGTACGAACATGCTGACAAAGATGATGCTGGATCGTTTCAAGGAAGCAAACGGTTCATATATATGTAACGATCTCCTGGGTTATGATGTGTCGACACCTGACGGACTGAATGCTGCGAAGGAAAGCGGTCTGTTCAAAGAGTTCTGTCCTCTCAAAGTCGGCAGCGCCGCGGAGATACTTGAAGAAATAGTAAGGAGCAAAGAAGAATGGGATGTGTAACCTTTGATAATATTGATAAGACGAATGCAAAAGAAATTGTAGATATCTATAACTACTATGTTTTGAATACAACGGCATCATATAACACTGATGCTATAAGTGCAGATGATTTTCTGGCCTACTATCAGATCGATAATCCGCTTACAAAATCCTTCGCTATAAAGTGTTGTGATGACCTCGCAGGATTCATGGTCCTTAAGCCGTGGAACTATAAGAAGCAGGCATATAGGCAGACTTATGAATTCACGATCTATCTGAAAAAGGAATACTGCAGAAAGGGAATCGGCAAGATGGCCTTTGCATATCTGGAGGCAATGATAAAAGACAGTGATATCGCCGTCATAATGGCGGGCTTAAGTGCCGATAACGAAGGAAGCAGAGCGCTTCTTGAATCGCAGGGATTTACTGAATGCGGCAGGTTCAAAAAGATAGGCAAGAAGTTCGGAAAGTATCTTGATATCTCTTATTATCAGAAGAGTTATGAAGAGAAGTTTACCAATTAAAATAGATGATCGAGGGACTCGAGGATCCGAGTCCCTCATTTCTTATCAAAAATCTATCAGATAGATCTCGATATTTATGAGCCTGAACGTGCCTTTCGGTTCAATGCTCTTTATCTTACCGCACAGAAGTTTACCTGCATCCATCAGGCGCGCGAAGACGATATTGTCTCGCTCGGGAACATAACCGAGTTTGTCCTTGGCTTCGTTCAATACCAGGATGGCGTTATCATCAAACTTGTTGTCCTCGCGCTGCAGGAATAACTTATCTCCGAAGCTGATCTTATCGAGAACTGACTTATCCTTAAGGTGCGAAGTTCCTGCGATGTAAGTATCGAACAGATGTATCTCACGGCTCAGAGGTTTAATGACTTCGCCAATGCCTTTTTGATCTGCTAATGCTATGATATCTTTCTTGCTTTCGATCAATCCTGTATCCATGTCAGTGTAGCACCTCCTCCGGACAGTATTATCTGAAGGACTTCAGATAATTCAGCGCTGTACTTCTTGAATTCGGCTATCTCGTTATTGAGTTCTTCTTTCCTGGCGATCACCTTGTCTTCAGAGGACAGCAGATCGGAATAGATATACGGCTCAGTGGTGAGGATATTGTTGATCTCATATTCGAGTTTTGAAATGCGTTCTTCAAGATTATCGATCTCTACATTTCCTATCGCTTCACCGTCATCTTTAAGAACTTTCCTTACGAGGATCTCCAGGTTATCAAGTTCCTCGTCGTCGTTGCAGTTATATGCTACATAAATACGGTCCCAAAGATCGCAAAGTTCTTCGTTTCCGGCTACATTGGGATTGATATCCGGGTGCAGCATCTTGGCAAGTCTTTTATAGATCCTCTTGGCTTTTTCTGCCTGATAAGCGGGGACAGTCTTGGCTTTGTCGGCGATCTCTTTTTTTGCTGCCATCTCCTTCAATTGGAGATTATATAAAGCCATGCTCGTATCGATCTTGTTATTCATCTTCTGGACATCGATAGACTCACCTCTATTGAGTGCCGCCTGACAGTAGGTGATCATCTTTTTCTTCTTGATGCACTCGATCTTAAGTTCAAAGCTCTCTAGAAGGAGTTCGCCGAATTCCTTAAGATAGATCGCATATATCGTTCTCGCATCCTTGTTAAGCTGATCACGCTTAAGAAGGAGCTCCTCATATACTTTGTATTTACCGTCTTCCTTTAAGATCAATTCATTCATAGCACACCTCCATGTCAAACAGTTCATCGTACAGATATACGATCTTCCTTGAGTCGATCTCAGCCTTCTCGAAGAAGTCCTTGACGCTCCTATACCACTTATTCTCAAACCTTATATTGCCTTCGATCACATCGATGATGAATCGTCTGTTCTTGTAGAGAAAAGCAATTTTGCATTCCTTCTTTGAGATCCAAAAAAGATCATAGATATCAAGTTGCTTTTTGTCCTTGGATGATATCTTGTCAGAAAGGAGAACGATCCTCTCCATTACTTCGATATTGCCCCACCATGACGGGTTGTTACGGATATCTTCTTGTAGCTGTCTTTTAGCCTTGGAAAGCAACTTCAGAGCTTCA
>JAGCGK010000063.1 GCA_017649645.1 Clostridiales bacterium
ATAACGGAATCCTCTCGGGAATCGCACTTGACGGTAAGAGTTTCTTCTACGTTAATCCGTTGGAAGTTATCCCTAATGCCGTTAAGAATGACGAGCGTAAATTCCATATCAAGCCTGTCCGCCAGAAGTGGTTCGGCTGTGCATGCTGTCCGCCTAATATCGCGCGCCTTGTCGCATCTATTCCGAGCTACGCATTTACGGAAGATGAGGATACTTTATTCGTTCATCTTTACATGAGTTCCAAACTCACAAAGAACGGAACGGATGTTGAAGTTATTAGTTCGCTTCTCGATGACGGCAAAGTAACAGTTAAGACATCTTCCAAGATCAATCTCGCGTTGAGGATCCCGGGTTGGTGTAACGGCAAGTACAAAGTTAACAGCACTTCTGATATCTCAACTAAACTGATCGACGGATATCTATATGTTGAAATGCCTGAAGGCGTAAGCGAGATAACACTTGAGTTTAACCTTGAGCCTAAGTTCGTAGTTGCTGATCACAGAGTAACTGAAGACCTTGGTAAGATCGCGGTAGTTAGAGGTCCGATCGTTTACTGTGCAGAAGAAAAGGATAACGGAACTGAACTTGCATCTTTATATGTTGATACAGATAAAGAAATCGCAGTTAAGGATTCCGATGAGTTCGGAATACCTGTTAAAGTTCTCGAAGTTCAGGGATATAAGATCCTTCCTTCCGACGAAGGAGAATCTTACATAAGCCCTCTTTATAAGAAATACAAAGGAACAAAGAAAGAATCAAAGACTATCCGCCTCATCCCGTACCGCCTCTGGGCTAACCGCGGTGAAGGTGAGATGAGAGTTTATTTAAATGTCTGAAGGAGGAACCGCCATGAAAGTTAAGTGGGGAGTAATGGGTACTGCTAATGTAGCCGACTGGGGAACGATCCCTGGAATGAAGCAGGCAGAGAACTGTGAGATATATGCCATCGCAGGACGCCGTATGGAAAAAGCGGAAGCATACAAAGAGAAGTTCGGCTTCAAGGTTGCTTATGAAGGATATGACAAGCTTCTTCAAGATCCTGAAGTTCAGGCGGTATATATCCCGCTTCCGAATGACATCCACATCCAGTGGGTCAAGGCTGCTTTGAAAGCCGGAAAACACGTTCTCTGTGAGAAGCCACTCGCGATGAATGCCAAGGAAGCAGAAGAGATGTACGCTACTGCCAAAGAGTGCGGAGTTATCTTAATGGAAGCATATGCTTATCTTCACAGCCCATACGTAAAAAGCCTCAAGGAAGATGTTTTAAGCGGCATAATAGGTGACGTTGATTATATCGAATCTGCATTCATCACTCAGGGCTACAAGGAAGACTTCAGACTTCATAAAGAGCTCGGAGGCGGAGCAATGTATGACCTGGGTTGTTACTGCTCTACCATGATCCTGACACTCGTTGATTCCGATCCTGAATTCGTTAAGGCATCAGCGGAATTTTCCAATCTCGGTGTTGATCTTAATACCGCAGGTATCATCAGATTTAAGAATGGAACGAGAGCTTCTTTTAATGTTGGCATGATCCTTGGAACGAATACCAATTCCAGATTTGACAGACTTTATATCCACGGAACAAAAGGTTCCATCAGATCTGATGTCGAGTACAATCAGCAGGGTGATGTTTCTTATAAGATCTATGCGGGTGATGAAGTCATTGAACGTAAGGTAAGCGTTCCGAATAACTACGCACTCGAGGTGGATCAGTTAAGCAGATGCATCCTATATGGCGAGGCACCACATGTGAGTCCGGAGTTTTCGATAAAGAATATGAAGCTTATCGACAGCGTCCTGAATGACATAGGATTTTGGTCCTGACAAAAATGAGCGGCCCTTCGGGGTCGCCTTTTTTAGATGAGAATACAGTACAGAATCCTTACGGTTAGGGATTTATCACTGGATTTTTGAAGAGAATCCAGTAAGAACTCCCTATGGTTAGGAACAGTTCACTGGTTTTTTGAAAGAAATCCAGTTCGGGATCTCTATGGTTAGGGATTTATCACTGGATTATTGAAGAGAATCCAGTAGGAACTCCCTACGATTAGGGACAGTTTACTGGATTTTTGGAGGGGCACTTTGCCAAAGGAATCATGCATATTCAACTGAGGCCA
>JAGCGK010000064.1 GCA_017649645.1 Clostridiales bacterium
CGTCTTCGTCGTCGTCCTCGTCCTCATCATCTTCATCTTCTTCGCGGTCATCACGATCACGTTTACTTCTTCTGGAAGAACTGGAATCACAAGCAACGATACCAAATACAAGACACAATGCGAGCAAGATGGTCATCATCTTTTTGAGTTTCATAATGTTCTGTCTCCTTATTCTATGTTTTTGGTGTATATCAACACCTCGATTAAATTATCACTTATGGAATAAGAATACAAGGCTAATTTGTGTGAATTTACGCCTTGTTAATCCGCATGATATTGTTCGTTTTGAATATATATATCAGAATGCACTCCTGCACCACTCGTAGATCACCGCATACATCTCGCGGACATGGAAGGTCGGCCACAGCCACCAGCTGGTCTCAGAACACACCGAACCGTGCTCGGTAATACCGAATGAATCGCAGATCTTGCCTGCACGGTACTGATGAAATTCATTGGTAACGATCGCGACAGGAGCATCCGGAGCGATCTCCTCAAGTATCTTTTTCGAAAACTTTATATTCTCGACAGTAGTCGTAGACTTATCTTCAAGGTAGATCCTTTCAGGGTCGACCCCGAGATCAACGAGTCCTCTTTTCATGCACTCGGCTTCGGAGATCTCTTCTCCGCCGCCCTTGCCGCCTGACACGATGCACTTGGCATCCGGGTGTTCCTTAAGATATTCCGCTGCCGCAGCGATCCTTCTTCCGAGCATGAGACTCGGCTGATTTCCTTTTACCTGACAGCCGAGAACGATTACGACCGAAGACGGATCAGGCTCTCTTGAAGCACCTGAGAAGATACAGGATGTTGTGGCAATGGTCAAAACGAGCGTGATGGCAACAAGTCCGCATATTCCCATAAGGACCGCTTTTACGCCTTTATGAACTTCCGATATCTGCACCAGTTTAGGAAATATTATCGCGCCTATGATCATCAGTGATCCGACGATAAGTCCTGTCAGATTGCCGACATTAACTATCCCCCTTAAAGCAGGCTGGATAAAAAGATATATCAGGATCAGACCAAGGACAGCGATAAGTATTCGTAGCATATTCTTCATATCTTCCTTATCCTGTCTCTCTTTCTCGTTTTAAGGAGCGCGTCATATTCTTCTTTGTCCACTCTCAGACAGGTCCTGCAGAACGGACACTCAACGCGCCTTTTGAAGCGATACGGGAAGATCGGGATGAAGACCATGGTAAACCAGGATGATACCGTATTAAGTACAAAGTTTAAGCTGTGGCCGCAGGAGGGGCATGTTATCTTTTCTTCCGTTCTTCCTCTATGGTGAGTAAAGTGCTTGTTACCGACTATTATGATCATAAGACTTCGCCCTCCATATATACACGCTTGTTACTGTTGATATCGCTCATGAGTTTCTCTACATTCTTCTTAGTTAAGAATGTACATCTTATATCCGTGATCTTTCCTTCCGGATCGATAACTCGAACTATAGGCTTAACGAAGAAAGTCGCACCGTAAAGTCCGTGCCCGGTCATTGAATAACTAATCAGATTCCCGGAGATGGAGAACTTCCTTCTCGGACGTAAGATCCTTTTTACGATGAGTTCGTCTCCCATTAAAACGATGGACTTCCATCTCCACAGAAGATCTATTGGCCATGTTACTACCATTACGATAAGAAATATCTTAAGCGCATCCGCCCAGTTCCTGTCGATTATCGCATAGATAAGAAGAACGACGAATGCGATGAAGACATAAAGGATACTCCTCCACCAGCTGAGGAACAGAGCCTTACCGAAATTACTGTTGTACTTATGTAGTTCCATCTTTACTTTTCCCTCACTGCATAAAGGTTTGTCTCCCATGCGGGAATATAGAGTTCATGTCTTATGTATAACTTAAGTTCAGGTGCCAGTTCATGGATAAGAAGAGGAAGCTTGAACATGTCTTCGTTACGGTGATATAGCGCACACATTACCTGTGCACCGTTTCTTATGTTTTGAGCCGCTCCTTCGATCGCCTGATACTCGGCGCCTTCTACGTCCAGTTTTATTATAGTCGCATTATCCGTTATATCGTCTACCGAGATCGTATCGATAATATCATCACCCTTGCTGCTGATCCTCGCCATCCTGCCTTCATTGGATGTGAAACTTACTGTTCCCGAACGATCGTATGCCGCAGCGTTATAGCAGCTGATATTAAAACCTTCCGTATTCTTCTTGAGCTTTTCGTAGTTTTTCCTGTTAGGTTCCACGGCGTGGATCATGTCATATCTTACGCCCTTTTCCTCGCAGGCTCTTACAAACTCGGTCGCGGTGTCGCCTTTGTAGGCGCCGAGATCTACGAAGACTTCGCCATCTTTGAGATCGACGATACTTCCATAGACTTCTTCCCTTGGCGAAGTACATAGATCAAGATACTTCGGGTTTCCGCTTATCTTGAAGTTGATGATGTTCTCATATGTTTTTCGGGAAGTATCATCAGAAAGAAGGTTATAGACTTCTTCGAACTTGTCTTGGTTCTCTCGATAATACTCATATGTGAAAAGACCGTCGCCCGCAACAGGCACGTCAGGCGCGATCAGGGTGTGGTGCTTGCCGATATCAAGGATCGTACTGTAAAGAGGTTCATAGGATGCGGCGAATGCGAGGACCACGATAAAGTCGTCCACTTTTTCCTCGATCTCCCTAAGAGTATGGACCAGGTGGCCCTTGAATGAGTGACCTCTGACAAAGCCTTCGCTCGCGAAAAAGCCCGCACATGTTATTTCTTTTTGCTCGAAAATACTAAGGATCTTCTCGGCTCCGAGACCCATCCCATACATAAAAACAGGGAGTTCCGTTTCTTTCAGAACATCCCAGCAGTCTTTTGTTTCTGTGATATTAATGCCCATGATCCTCAGTTAGACGCGGATAAACGCACGTTCGCAAAGCCTCATAAAACTTGTAAGGTCCATGTAGAACCACTGGCGCGAATAGTGACCGTAGTATGTCTCGTCGGTATCGAGTTCCTTGACGAGGTCTCTCATGTCGCCGTCGTACCAGAGATGATCATTAAGCTCTTTCCCGATATCCTCAGGTGTGTACTGATAACTCTCTTTTTCAGTGAGATAGCCGATCTTCCTTAAGATAAAAGCTACGAATTCGCTGCAGGTAAATGCCTTATAGGTCTTGATACCTTTGAAGAACGGATATGAGAGCATGGACAGAAGATTATATTTGTACTCTTTGTTATCCATCATATAATCGATAACGAGTTTGATCCATCTGTACTGATCGTCTGTGACTTCCAGTTCATAGATCTTGACGGGGAGCTCACATTTCTTCTCCAGATAGCGGATCCTGGACTCACGGACCATACCGGCGGAAAAGAAGGCACAATGCTGTTTTCGAGCAAAAGCATAAATGTCGGAAAGTTCAGGATCGAAACTGATGGCGGCATGATTATACTTGATGCCACCGAAATGTCTGATGCCTTTGGCTACAAATGTGGTCGTCTGCGACAACAGGACGTAGATCTTCTTCGACATGTGCCTCTCCCTTCTTTTTACTTTAGTAAAGTATATCAGTTGAAAATAGGATGTAAAACCGAATTTGCGGAAAAGTCACGGAAATGATACAAAAAAATATCACGGCACTTGCGAGTTGAGGCAGTACCGTGATTCGTGTCACATTGGGCGGTTATTAGATTTGTGTTGATAGTGTTTGATAGTGTTGATGTTATTCGGCTTTTCCCATTTCATATACCGCCCTATGAAACTATCATATTTCATAGAGCGGATAAAATAAACTGTATAAATTCTAGTAGAAAACCCGAAGAATTCTCAAATAAACGACATTTTTTGTCAAATCTATTTTAGATTTCTGTCTGCAGGCAATTTGCAACGATATTATTCAAGGTCTCGTTATCATTTCCTGCATATTCATAGAGAACTTCAAGGAAGTCATGAGTATTGGCATTTGTGAATGCATATCTGTGAACATACTCACGGAGGACTCCATGGAATTCCTCAGTACCGAGGCACTCTTCCATCTGATAGAGCATATCCTTACCTACCTGGTAAACTCCATATACATATGCATAACCTTCGAACTCGTCATGAGGTCTGTCGAG
>JAGCGK010000065.1 GCA_017649645.1 Clostridiales bacterium
AGCGTGGTACAGCAGTAGATATCCCGGTTTGGGATGCTACAAAGTGTATCCAGTGTAACCAGTGCTCACTCGTATGTCCTCACGCAGCTATCCGTCCATTCCTCCTCACAGAGGAAGAGGCAGCTAAGGCTACATTCCCTGTAGCTGACGTTAAGCCAAAGGCTAACGAGTACAAGTTCCGTATGCAGGTTTCCGCTCTTGACTGCTTGAGCTGCGGCGTCTGCGTAACAGTATGTCCTGAGAAGGTTCAGGCTATCACTATGGCTCCTCTTAAGGACAACATGGTTGAGGCTGATAACTGGGATTACTGTATTAACCTCTCCTACAAGGAGAACACACTTGCTAAGAACACTGTTAAGGGCAGCCAGATGGAGCAGCCTCTCCTCGAATTCTCCGGCGCATGTGCCGGCTGTGGTGAGACACCTTATGCTAAGCTCCTTACACAGCTCTTCGGTGACAGAATGCAGATCTCCAATGCTACAGGTTGTTCTTCAATCTGGGGTGGTTCTGCTCCTTCAATGCCATACACAACTAACCACTTGGGTTATGGTCCTGCTTGGGGTAACTCACTCTTCGAGGATAACGCTGAGCACGGTTTCGGTATGTACCTCGGTTACAAGCAGCTCAGAAACAGAGTTAAGGGCTATGTAACAGAGCTTGCTGAAGTTGCTACATCTGATTCCCTCAAGGATGCTATCAAGGCATGGGTTGACGGAATGACAGACGGTGAGAACACAAGAAAGCTTTCCGATACACTCGCTGCTGAGCTCGAGGCTTACAACGGTGAGGGTAAGGATCTTGCTACTAAGGCTCTCAACTATAAGGACTTCTTCATCAAGAGATCCCAGTGGATCATCGGTGGTGACGGATGGGCTTACGATATCGGTTACGGCGGACTTGACCACGTACTCGCTTCCGGTGAGGATGTTAACGTTCTCGTACTCGATACAGAGGTTTACTCCAACACAGGTGGACAGGCTTCCAAGTCCACACCTACAGGTGCTGTTGCTCAGTTCGCTGCAGGCGGTAAGAACATCAAGAAGAAGGATCTTGGTATGATGGCTATGAGCTATGGTTACGTTTACGTAGCACAGTGCGCTATGGGATCTAACTCCGCTCAGACGATCAAGGCTTTCACAGAGGCTGAGGCATATCACGGACCTTCACTCGTTATCTGCTATGCTCCTTGTATCAACCACGGTATCAAGGGTGGCCTTAAGGTAGCTCAGATGAGAGAAAAGGCAGCTGTTGAGTGCGGATACTGGCACCTCTACAGATTCAACCCAACTCTCACAGCTGAGGGCAAGAACCCATTCACATTGGATTCTAAGGATCCTCAGGGTGGCTACGAGGCATTCAATGCATTCCTCATGGCTGAGGTAAGATATAACTCTCTCCTCAAGAAGTATGCACCTGACATCGTAGACGGTCTCTTCAGAAAGAACTACAACGACTCACTCGTTCGTCTTGCTTCTTACAAGAAGATGGCTGCAGATATCTGATAAATACTGATTCTGACAAAGGGCCGTTCCTTCGGGGACGGCCTTTTTTTGTCCTCATTTTGGAATACGAAAAAGGGCGTTTTCGTGATATAATGCAAGGACTTGAATTAATAGAAGGGGACGATAGATAAATGAGCGGAACAGACTTAAATCAGCTTCTTTTGTCTGATACTTCCATCGAAGATCTTTTCATATGCCAGTACATGGCAGGACTTTCCAAGGAAGCCATCTGCATATATCTCCTTCTTAAGATGGACGGTAAGGGAAAGTATTCCAAAAAGGATGTAGAGGAAAGATCCATTTTCCAAAAGCAGACTACGGAAGAAGCAATGGCTGAGCTCATTGCTGCAGGTCTTCTTGCCAAGAATAAATCCGATAATTTCATTTTCGTGGATATAAAGAAAGAAGAGATCGACAGTTACTGTTCAAGTGTCATCGCCAGAGGCGGAGCTGACCTTGCTGATCTTGAGCTGTCTCCTCTTAAAAAGGAAAGAGACGATCTTTGTAACAGCATCAGTAAGACCGTATATGCGGGAAAGATGGGTTATGTTTTCTACAGGCTCGTAGACAGATGCCTTTTCAGGTTCGAGTTTGAAAGTATCGTCATCTATAAGCTCTTTCTTGAAGCCAAGGAAAGAAAGATGCAGTACGATTACCGTGCCGTGGAGAAGATGGCTGAGGATTGGAACAAGAAGGGCATCAAGACTGCAGAGGATGTTGATAAGATCCTCAAGAATAAGCAGGAAGTCGAGAAGGTCATTAAGCTTGTCGGTAAGCTTTCCAGGTCACGTGTTAATGATTTTGATATCGAGAGGATCGAGAGATGGGTAGATCTCGGACTTAATACCGATCTTATCGAATATGCCTATAGAGCTAATGAGTACAGGGGCATAAATACCAAAAATGTTGATGAGACATTGAGTAACTGGGTGCTCGCAGGAATAAAGACCGTTGAAGAAGCTTCAAAGTATGAAACTGAGCTTCATAAGGAAAACACCAAGAAGTATAAGGGACGTAAGTCCAAGGACATCTCAGGCGGAAGATCCGGTTCCGAAGCTGGTATTACTTATGTAGGTAATTCCGAAGACAAGGACAAGGGATCGGAAGGAAAAGAGACAAAGGATATTTTCGATCTGTTCGGAGGCGATGAAGATGAGAACGATTGACATGATCATTAGTGCAACACTTTCAAACAGGGATACTGTTAAGCAGATCGAGCGTGATGAAAGGGTATTACGGACATATGAGAAGTACCCTGAACTTCAGAAGATAGACAATAACCTCAAGGATAATATCAGAGCAAATCTCATGAAGATCCTTGATGATGAATTGGACCCGAATAACCTTCATGACGATGAGGAAACAAAACTCATCGAAAAGAGGGATCAGTTCCTTAAGGTCAACTGCATCTCCTCCGACTTTGATAAGCTCTGGCCGGTCTGCGAGAAGTGCGGTGACACCGGGTTTATCCGTAAGGGTAACCTTAGAAGAGTATGTAACTGCATGAGAGGCGAACTGGAAGAGGCTTTCGGGGAAGCAGGTCTCGGGGATTTTGAATCCGTAAGGCCGTCACTTCTTGATGAGAAGGCAGTAAAGAATCAGGAGAACAAGAGGAAGGAAGCAAGATCCAAGCTCGATTCCGTTATGGCTTCTCTTATCGAAAACAAGAAGCAGAAAGCTCTCATATATCACGATAAGGCACAGACTGGAAAGACTTACCTTTCTATCTGCTTTACCAAGGTAGCGATCGGATGCGGTTTCAGCGGATGCTACGTTAAGATGGATGAGCTCATCGGCGCATCTGATGAGAAGGTATCTGATTATAAGTATTGCGATTTCCTTGTTATCGACGATTTTTCGAGCACGCTTACAAATAACTTTAAGATCAGGTTTGCTCTGGACAGGATCTTAGAGACAAGGCTTAATAACGGCAAGTTTACATTGATCATAATGAACGAGTCTCCGTCGGAGGCAGTCGACAAGAGTGACGAGAAGATCGCCGCAAAGCTTAGCAGGTTAGAGTGCCTTTGATATGAGAATACTTTGCGGAACGGACATCGTACTGGTCTCAAGAGTACGTAAGAATACTGCACTTAAAGATGACGGAAGCCTTCCGGCTTTCGTTACCAAATGCTATACCCCGGACGAGACAGAATACTGCATGAAGCCATCCAACGAGGATAAGAGGGTGGAACGCTTTGCTGCAAGATTTGCGGCAAAGGAAGCGGTCTCCAAGGCTCTCGGAACAGGCATCATGACTATGGGTATAGGCTTTTTGGATATTGAGGTCAAGGCAGATGAACTTGGTGCACCGTATATAGTTCTCAAGGGAGAAGCGAAAAAGCGTGCGGATGATCTGGGTATCGTCTCGATCGCCATAAGTCTTTCTCACGACGGTGATTATGCGATCTGTTATTGCACAGCCCTTGCCGAAGGGAAGGAAGATACGAAGTGAAGATAAAAGATTACGACGATAAGGGCCTTTTCGATGAGAAAAAGAAAAAGGCGAAGGTCAGAAACTACGAAGGCAAGATCGACCTTCCTGATGATAAGCCCGAGATAAAAGGCGACTACGGTCAGGCCGAGAACATGCTCGACATGTGGGGTCTTGATAAGGAGGAAGCTACTCTCGGAAGAAAGAAGAGAAGACGTTTCATAAGACTCGGAATCGCGATCCTTGCAGCTATAATCGTAGTCGTAAGCATATTCTACATATTGCCGGCGGTACTTCCGGGACTTTTCAAAGGAACCAATATCGAGCTTTTTGTAGAAAAGAAGGTCAATCTCGAATATAACGAATCCTACAGGGTCGTTAACTACTATTGTGCTGATCTTATGACCGAACCTGATCCGACGTCTGAGAGGATCACGCAGGTGCTCTATAACGAGCCGGTTATACTCGTGGACGGTCAGGAGAATAACGGATACGTCAAGATCAGGACGACAGACGGGATAGAGGGCTATGTGAAGAACTTCAGGCTCACGGACAGCACTGAATCGGTAGAGCCTGACCTTCATCTTTATAAACTTATCGTATCCGATACATATAAGAACGTAATGACCCACGCAAGTAACGGAACTCTCATAACCAAAGTTATGATGAACACGGTACTTTATGCGGACGTTAAGCGTGACGGCGTTTACCAGGTGGCGCTTCCGAACGGTGACAAGGGCTGGATCGGTTCTTCAGGTGTTATCGAGCTCGGTACACGTGAGAATACCCAGAAGGTATCCTGCCGTTATTTTGTATCTTCCGTACTGAGCCAGAGCAATGCAACATATATCGATAACGGCCTTACACTTAAGGGACTGTCGGTCAACGGACTCGTGTATATCTGTGCGGACGTTAACGGAGTTAAGCTCCCGAGATCCATGCAGGAGCAATCACAGATGGGGCAGGAGGTCGAGCTTCAGTACGACGTCGTAACGGGCGATCTTCTTCTTGATTCGATAGAGCCGGGAGACCTGGTTTTCCTTAAGAGCCCTTATTCGGAAAGCGATGAGATATATGAGATGGGAGTATGCACGGATACGGGAGTTTTGCTCATGGTATCGCAGGCTAAGACGACCATCAGGCTCCGTACTTTCAAGGCTACGGACGATATAGCGCAGAGGATCGTGTCGGTCAGACGTATTTTCGAAGAATGACACAAAAAATGGTTGCGTTATCCCGATTCCTATGATATTATCTTTTAGCGTGAAAAAATAACTAGGAGGTGTTTCCATGGCTAAGTGTGAAGTTTGTCAGAAGGATACATTTTTTGGCAGAAAGATCAGAATTACGCGTTCGCAGATTTCACGTCGTGCATTGACACAACAGCAGCCTAACGTTCATAGCGTAAAGGTAGTTGTAGATGGCACCCCTAAGACTATGAAAGTTTGCACACGCTGCCTTCGTTCCGGTCTCGTAAAGAGAGCTTGATGAAGTTAAACTGATTATCCGAACCGCTGATCATTTTGATCGGCGGTTTTTTGTTGCTCGAAAAAGAAATCCCGCGAATGATATAATTACTTAAAAAATTTTTTCGCATAACTGTAATTTTCTGAAACGGCCGGGTAGTTATATGGTTGAAGGAGGTCAAACATGAAAGACGAACAGATCATTGAACTATTCTTCAGCCGTTCGGAACAGGCCATTGAAGAGACTACTCTTAAGTACGGCAGATTAGCGAAGAGCGTTTCTTTTCGAATAGTAAGAAACGAAGAAGACGCGGATGAATGCGTAAGCGACACTTATCTTGCACTTTGGAATACGATCCCGCCTCAAAAGCCGGATCCGTTTATTGCCTACATATGTAAGCTGGTAAGAAACATATCCCTTAAGAAGTACAGATTTAATACGGCCGAAAAGAGAAACGGCCTATATGACGTTTCGTTGAACGAGCTCGAAGAATGTTTGAAGGGAAGGTCTGATGTTCAGAAGGAACTGGAAGCAGGCGAGGCCGAAAGACTCATAAATACATTCCTGGGCACGCTTAAGCAGATTGACAGAGTGATCTTTATAAAGCGCTTTTGGTTCAATATGAGCATCGATGAGATCTCAGATGAAACCGGATGCACAAAAAACTACATTAACGTGCATCTTCACAGAACAAAAGAAAGACTTAAGGATCACCTGATCAAGGAGGGTTACTATGAATAAGGATAATATCGAGAAGCTTCTTTCCGGTATTGATGATAGTTATATAGCGGAAACCGTAACATATAAGAACACGGCAAAGAAAGGATTCATTTCTGCGATCCCGATGGCAGTCAAGATAGCTGCGGGTATTATTGTTGTGCTCGCTGTAGGATCTCTGACTACATATGCGATAAAGAAGAATCTAAGGAAACCGACAGTAACTAAGGATGATGTCCGTGTGGTAAATCTCGACTACACAGGTAAGGCGGAGCCTGAATATCACCCGGGAGAGATCAAGAATGAATTAGTGGAAGACGTAGAAGGTGATGAGTCGGTCAATTGGATAAATAAGAAAGCCTATGACTGCGGATACTTCTCGTATACCAATTATCTGTATGATGATTACGATAAAGCGTTGAATGACTTTCCTTTGGACAGATGGTTCACCTCTTTCCCGGGAGAATTAAAGACCGTGAGTGTCACAGTTACTGAACAAGACGGAAAGATAAAAGACTATGGTGTAACGATCATAGTCAAGTACGGGGACAGTCAATACGTGGTGGGTCAAGATCTGTACCTTAACTCGAATGAGGAAGTATCCTCCTGGGGATATGACATCGATAAACCTTATAACGAGAGAACATATACCAACAAGAATGGTTCTGAATTTGTTATCGTGGACTCCGAGAAGTATTTTGGAGACACATATATCGGAACAAGGTCTTATGTACTGTTCTCATACGGAGATTATTACGGTTATTTCGACTTTCATGAAAATATCACCGAGGAACAGAAGCACGAGATCCTTGATTCATTGACATTTTGATGCCTGAAGGAAAAGGGATAAAAACAGGGGTTCACCTAAAAGTGAGCCCCTGTTGTGTTTTTGATAACAGTTATTGATCTCCGATCACTTAACTTCGATCAAGGACTTGCCGCCCATGTACATGCGAAGTGCCTCAGGGATCCTGATGGAGCCGTCCTCGTTAAGATTGTTTTCGAGGAAAGCGATGAGCATACGAGGCGGAGCAACAACTGTGTTGTTAAGAGTGTGTGCGAAATAGTTGCCCTTCTCTTTGCTCTTGATACGGATGCCGAGACGGCGTGCCTGTGCGTCGCCCAATGTGGAGCAGGAACCGACCTCAAAGTACTTCTTCTGACGTGGAGACCATGCTTCAACATCGCAGGACTTGACCTTAAGGTCTGCAAGGTCACCGGAGCAGCACTCGAGAGTTCTTACAGGGATATCGAGGCTTCTGAAGAAGTCTACGGAATTCTGCCAGAGCTTGTTGTACCATTCCATGCTGTCCTCAGGCTTACAAACGACGATCATCTCCTGCTTCTCGAACTGGTGGATACGGTATACGCCGCGCTCCTCGATGCCGTGAGCACCGACTTCCTTACGGAAGCATGGGGAGTAGCTCGTGAGTGTCTGAGGAAGGTCTGCTTCGTCGATGATGGTATCGATGAACTTACCGATCATGGAGTGCTCGGATGTTCCGATGAGGTAGAGGTCCTCGCCCTCGATCTTGTACATCATGTTCTCCATCTCAGAGAAGCTCATAACGCCGTTAACAACAGCGGAACGGATCATGAAAGGCGGGATGTAGTAAGTAAATCCGCGGTCGATCATGAAGTCTCTCGCATAAGAAAGGATTGCGGAATGAAGGCGTGCGATGTCGCCCTTCAAGTAGTAGAAACCGTTACCGGATGTCTTTCTGGCGGAATCGAGGTCGATACCGTTGAGCTTTTCCATGATATCTACGTGATAAGGGATCTCGAAAGAAGGTACGAACGGATCACCGAACTTCTCGATCTCTACGTTCTCGCTGTCATCCTTACCGATCGGTACGGACGGATCGATGATGTTAGGGATAACGAGCATGATCTTTCTGATCTTCTCTTCAAGTTCTGTTTCTTTGGCGGAGAGTTCTTCAAGTTCACTGGCCATTGAAGCGACTTCAGCCTTAGCTTTCTCTGCTTCATCCTTCTGGCCCTGAGCCATGTAAAAGCCGATCTTCTTACTGATCGAGTTTCTCTGACTTCTTAAGTATTCCGCGCGGGTCTTGCTCTCACGGAACTCCTTATCCAATTCGATGACTTCGTCTACGAGAGGAAGCTTCTCGTCCTGGAACTTGTTCTTGATGTTAGTCTTTACGATCTCCGGATTAGCGCGGAGAAATTTGATATCCAACATAGACATCCCTCCAAAAATTAATACTGTTTATTTTATTCTTATTATCTTCAAATATCAACTGAACTTAGCCGTCGTTTCCGCCGTAGTTTCCTGACGGATAGATACCCTCGACGTTCCACAGCACGAACTCGTCAAGACCTGCGTCCTGTAACGCACGGATCTGATCGTTTATCGCGGTATAGTCGTAGTTCATGTAGTTGTCGCCGCCTAAGTATGCTGCGGTGAATGCCTGACAGTACGGTCTTACCGTGCTGTAGCCTTCGGCGTTGTGGTATTTGCCTCCGATGGTAAGAGCATCGAACATTACCTGATAAGGGTCCTTGTCAGGATAATCGTGGATATGTCCGTTCATCATCGTTCCCAGAGCATAGTGGGAAGGGTAGATCATCGGACAGAGTGAATCGACTCCCGTAAATCCGAGATTAGCCCAGTCCTGACCTAAGATCTCACCGTCGAGCGAAGATGATACTGCGATACCGAAGATATCTGCGGATACAGGAACTCCCGTAGGATCCTGGATCTTTCTTCTGGCGGTAATGAGGAATCTGTTGATGGCGTCGGCCTTGGTAGGAACTTCGCCCTCGACTCCGAAGTACGGTTCCGCACCTGATACGGATGAACCGGTCGGGAATCTTATATAGTCGAACTGGATCTCGTCAACGCCCATGTCGATCGCTTCGAGTGCGAGGTCGATGAGGTAATCCCAGTTTCTGGTGTCATACGGGTTCGCGAAGATCTCGCTTCCTTCGTTCCAGAATGCCAGAGGATTTCCTGCGCTGTCGCAGATCGCCCTGTCAGGGAATTTGTTCGCGAGAGCTACGTCCTTGAAGCACACGATTCGGCCGATAACGTAGATGTCGTTCTCGTGGCACTTCTCGATAACTTCCTTAAGGTCGTACTGCGGATATACATAGCCGATCTCGTTGGCGAGTTCGTTCTTACTGTCGAAGAGTACGCCGTAGCTCTCCTTGAGGTCGATTACGAAAGTATTGATCTCGGAGTTCTTGGCGAGCTCGATGTTGTTGTCGATATTCATGGCCGCGTTGGTATAAAGGCCCTTAACTTCCTTGTGCTTCACAGGGACCACCTTGTCGACCTCAGGCAGAGGTCCGAAGTAGGCGTCCAGCTGCTCCTTCTTCTCGGAAGTCCACTGGATGTTTTCCTTGATCTCGAACGGGGTAGGTGTAGGAGAAGGTGTCGGTGTCGGCTCGAAAACAGTCGTAAAGATAGTCGGCTTGGTTATGCTGAGCTCCATCTCTTCGGTTGAACCGTTGATGACCCTGGACAGGAAACCTCCTGCCACTACGATGCCTAAAAGGATCGCGAAAAATGCAAATACCGCCACGATTCCCTGAAGTGCCTTGATGGGACCGTTGATCTTGACTCTGACTCTATTGTCGCCGTTCTGGTTGTTGCTCATAAGCCTTTCCCTAATAAAGATAATTAACTACATAATTATACAGTCACTTAAGAAAAACAACAAATCACATTCGGTATATGATACAATCAAACTATATTAATCAACGGGGGTTATATATGATCATTCGTAACTGCGCCGGCGGAATAGTGTTTCACAATGATTCCGTCCTTCTCCTCAAGAACGATAAGCACGAGTGGTGTTTTCCAAAGGGAGTAGTTCGTGTTGGTCAGAAAGAAAAGGATATAGCCCTTGAGCGAGTCAAGATCGAGGCAGGCATTGAGGCCGAGATCCTCGCTCCTTGCAGCAAGACTCACTACGAGTTCTACTCGATCACCAGACAAAAGCCTATTCACAACAACGTTTCCTGGTTCGTCATGAAGACGGATTCGGACAACGTCGTATACAACAAGGAAGCGGATTTCATCGACGGCAGATTCTTCTCGCTCGATGATGCGATGAGCGCCGTAACCTATAGTCAGGACAAGTCTCTTCTCATGGTCGCATACCAGAGATACAAGGAGCTTATCTGACATATATGCCTATCCCTCCTCTCGAAAACAGGGCGCAGAAAGCACTTCGAAGGATCACCGTGTCCGGATACGGTGAATCTTATTATGAGGTAAAAAAATCCAAGTTCATCGGATACTGTAAACCGGTCCTGACGGTGGAAGAAGCAAACTCCTTCGTTGACGAGATAAGAAAAAAACATTCCGATGCCAGACACAACGTCTACGCCTGGATCCTCAAAAAGGAGATCGGACTTCAAAAGTACAGCGACGACGGCGAGCCTTCGGGAACCGCAGGCCTTCCTGTCATGTCGGTCCTTACCAAGAACGACATTGCTGACTGCGTCATAGTCGTAACGAGATATTTCGGAGGCATCCTTTTAGGCAAAGGCGGACTGGTCCGTGCCTACACCAAAGCGGCAGCTCTGGCTCTTAAGGAAGCTGGACCTAAGATAATGGAAATGTGCTCGGTGTTTAATATGCATGTGGACTACTCGATGTACGATAAGATCGTTTTCGAGATGAAGGCAAAAGGGTATCATATATCGAACACAGATTACGGTGAGGACATCAGCATCGACGTAAGGATCCCGGTCTGCAGGGAAGAGGAATTCAAGGCATTTATTATCGACGTCTCGTCGGGCAGCCTGACTCCCGTTAAGACAGGCGAGATCGAGGCCGAGACTGAGGACGTTGAAGTTACATATGACGAGGGCGAAGAAGAGGATTAGTTCCCTAGAATTTGCCTAGATTATCCGGGAATAACTGGAGTATAACTTATTTGAAAAAGAACACGGAGGTATATGGCTATGGCAGAAGATAATGAAAATTTGGAAAAAGAAGTTATCACGGACGCATCTGAGGAAGCGGCCGAGCAGACGGTCGACGTTATAGAGGAGACTACTGAAGAGCCTTCGTATACGGATACTCCGAGCAAAGAAGAATCCCATCCGCAGATCGTATATGTTCAGCAAAAGAGAAACAGGATACCAATGGTCATCATGGCGGTACTGTTCGCGCTGGCACTTATCTTTATCGCATTTCAGTCGGTATTCATCTTCCTTCTGACAAGCGGTAAACTCGAGAAGTCATCCAAGGCCTTCAACAGCTATATCGAGAGCACGGGACTTAAGTCTGAGAAGAAAGATGTTTCATCTCTCGCGGATCCTAACTTCTCACTGGAGGAAGCAGCATCTGTCCATGATCCTAACAAGAAGACATTAAGCACCGTAGAGATCTACAACAAAGTCTCTCCTGCAACAGTTGCGATCTATCTTGTAGATCAGGCATCAGAGAGCGTATCAGCAGGTTCCGGCTTCATCATCTCGGAAGACGGTTATGTTGTTACGAATGCTCACGTTGTTGAGAACGCATCTGATAAGACCGAACTTAAGGTCTATATCGGAGGCCAGGAAGAAGCCTACGAAGCAGGTATCGTCGGAACAGATATCCAGACTGATATCGCCGTCATCAAGATAAGCGGCGATGGACCATTCCCGACAGTAACTCTCGGTGATTCCGATGTTCTCCAGAACGGCGAACTCGCGATCGCCATCGGTAACCCTCTCGGAACTTTGCAGGGAACTATCACCGTAGGTGTCATTTCCGGTATGGAAAGACCGATGAATACAAAGGGTTACTCCATGAAGCTCATCCAGACTGATGCATCAGTTAACGAAGGTAACAGCGGCGGACCTTTGATCAATTCCTTCGGTGAAGTAATAGGTGTAGTAAATGCCAAGATCGGTACCGCAGAAGGTCTCGGATTCGCTATCCCGATCACTCCTATAAAGAGCAACATCGAATCCATCATCGTTAACGGTAAGGTTATCAACAGACCTTACCTCGGAACTACGGTCAAGTTCGTAGCTGCAAACGATTATTTCGGAGCAGACGACGGTATCTACGTTGCCGAACTCGTTAAAGACGGCCCTGGAGACAAGGCAGGACTTGAGATCGGCGACAGGATCCTTACTGTTGACGGGGTTGAAATAAAAGAATCAGATGATATTATTAGAGTGCGTGATTCTCATAACGTCGGTGATATCGTTGAGGTGGTCGTCGACAGAGACGGTGAGAAGGTAACGCTGACACTTGAGATAGGAGACAGTGCAGACTACGAATAATTATGGCTAACGAGAAGAACAGAAAAAGAATAGTTAAGATAGTTGCTCTGGTGATCGTAGTGGTAATGCTGTTATCGGTATTCTCGGGTATATTCCTGATCTTCATGACCGAATACAGGGCCAAGCAGAACGAACTGGCCATGCAGAAGGCTATCGCAGAACTTCAGGCGGAAAGCGACGACAACGGCTGATCGATTGATACCAAAAGGGGATGTCTCAAAAGTGATCTAACTCACTTGGGGCATCCCCATTCTTTTTGCTCTTCTTTTGAATTCCCGTTACTTGTACAGTTCTATAACGGTACGGATGACTGTAATTTCGCTGTTTTTCCCGTGATAAGTACAGTTTCTTAGAACTGTACCGATGACTGTACTTATGGAAGAATTCCCGTTATTTGTACAGTTCTATAACGGTACATATGACGGTATTTATTTGAAGATAATTATAGTGACTTTGAAATCCA
>JAGCGK010000066.1 GCA_017649645.1 Clostridiales bacterium
CCGATGCTGTTGATACCCACGATATTTGACAGTTGTTTGAAGTCCTCCATCACCTTTTCCTTGGAAGGAACATTAGGTTCTATGTCTTTGCCGTATGGCGTGATCGTCACAAACCAGTACTGACCGTACGGTTTTAGAGCGGACATATGAGGGAGCATGGGAGCGGGATTTTTCGAGCAGAAGGATATGAGGTCTACTACATCAGGGTTCAGGCTGTATCTTGTGACCTGAGACGGATTGTAGGGATTACGGACCAGCACAAAGCCTTCATCGAGTCTTCGGAGAAACCACTTTGAGTAGAACGCCGGGATGTCTGCTCTCATTCCTGTCTGTATAATCATGATCGTATTCTCCGATACACCAACTGAGTAATGTCAGAATTTGATCTTTATGATCGGTCTTACAGAATACTTATCGCCCGCTTTGGCATATTGGAACATTTGGTTCGGATTAAAGGCCGCGTAAGTTTTATTCTCATTGTCGGCATCTACATAATTAATCCAGAAGGTATCGAAAACATTATCATCGTCAGCTTTATGAGATTCAAAATAAGCAGGCGTGAAACTTGTGAACAACTCATACTTGATATCCTTGAGGTAATCGACCGTCTCATCTTTTTCGATCAGGGTCACATATTCATCCTTGCCGAAGTCGACCATATTTTTCTGTTCTTTTTTACTGAAAGCCTCGTTCTTGAAATCGTTGTTGAGCCATTCGTAAAGCTCGGTATCTTCGAATTCGTCAACGACCTTCTTATCCATGCGCATCTCGTCCAATCCGTAACGGCTGAACAGCATAAGACCTTTACTGCTCGTATCGGCCACGATCCATTCGATCGGCGCTTCGTCATATTTTCCGAAGGTAATGATGTCACCTTCCTCTATATCTTTCATGGTATACGGAGCTTTATACTCAACGTTGATGACCGGTCTTACACCGATATCCTCAGCTGTAAAAGCACTGGCTCCCACATTGCCGTTAAAGCCAAATACCAATGGAAACTTACGAGTGCCTCCGTCCTCTCCGCCCACACCCGCATATACAGACTCGAGTACATCACGACCCCAGTATTTGCACACGTTGTCCTCCATGGCAATACCCTGATCTTCGGCATAATCCGACGGTTTACAGATCGCTTCTTCCGGTCTGAAACGATACCACAAGAGGCTCATCAGATATACCTTATCAGTCAGATATCTGGAATCGCCGATATAGTTAAAATAAGTAGTATCGACTATCTGCTTTTGTTCCTTTTTGGAGAAAGCCTCGTTATAGAAATCATTATTGAGCCACTGTCTAAGCGAGCATTCGTCCCAAGACGACACACCGTCCTCATCAAACGGCTTACAATCTAATGCATACTTACTCAGGAGCTGAACACGGACCTTTCCCTCATTTGGCAGAAAATGCCTGGACAGCACCTCCCACTCGATCTTCTCATCCTGATACTTTCCAAAGGTGATCTCATCACCGACTTCAATGTCAAACTCCTTAAGACGATAGTCATTATAGCAACCCGCGAGAACACCGAGCATCATGACCACGGAAATAATCATTGCCAAAAACTTCTTCATGCATGTACCCTCCAAATTCCAATATAAGAAGATTATATCAGAAATTGTGGGGTGCCCGATACACCCCACGTAGTCATCATTTATAGGATCATTCCATATCAGTCGTCCATCGGTTCATAGAAATAATCATCACCTAATTCATCTCTAGGATAGCGATAAAACAGACATATGGAGAACCGACATAGTACTAACTGTAAACCTTCGATTATCTGCTTTGCATTCTCTTCAATCTCTCGATTTTCTGAAGGTCAACAGTCGGTTGATCAATAATAAAATGTGGAATTCCATCATATGAAGCATATATAACAACAGGCTTGTCAGATATATACACTGTCTTGTTAAAATTGCTTCCTATTTTCAATACTACGATTTGTTCTCCGTATGGAACAACGAACTCACGACATTGACCGTTATTATATGCAACTTTTTCATTAGTTGCTACAACTCGTGTCACCATCCTCATTCTTGGATTTGTAGTTATATAGTTAATTATCAGGTTAGGTTTCCTATTCGTCATGTTGATCCCTCCCATCTATCAAACAGGATGCGACAGTATGTAATTCTGATACTGCTTATACGCTTTCTTATAGAGCTCTATCTGGCGATCATAATCTATCAGTGCTCTTTTGTAATTATCCATATTTGCCTTTGACTTCCATCTTGGCATTTCTGGTCTCACAGGAACAGTAGGGAAATCCGGAATGCCTGAGAATTCAGGTATTGTATCTTCTTCCTCATATACATCAACAGGTTCCTCTTTAAACTGCTTCTCAGCTTCTTTTTGCTCTAATCTGCGAATAGGTGCATTATTGGCATTGATTACTGTCTCTAGTCCACAGTACTCACACTCTGCAAGGTATCCATATCTATCCATTCGCATCATAGCTGCACAACACGGACAAGTAAGATCGATCTTACCAACCAAAACATGAACACTGCTTGGTTGCTGTGGTTGCGGATTATACTGCGGAACCGGCTGAGGAGCGGGATTGGATTCTCTTTCAAAACTGAATTCGGTCCTTATCCCTTTTCTTCCATTTATGTATGTTAAGATCTTGTTCAGAGCTCTCTTCTCTTCTTTGCAGATCTCATCATCAGCTTCAGCCATTTCTTGAGCCAACATCATTATCGTATCCAGATCTTCTGTTCTAACCTTGGATAGATACTGTTCTACTGTCATGAAGTTGTTTCCAGCAAATCCGATTATGTCATAAGCCTTACTCAACACACGTTCTCCGTATGTCTCTTCAGCCATCATACAAAGAGTAGCCAACTCATCGTCTTCTTCTCCGGAGATCATTCCATCAGCATTAGCTATATATGTACAAACAGCCAGTTTCGCATAAAATACATCAATTGAATAGGATAAATCTGCTTTCGAAGTAGGACTTACTATTCTTTGTCTTCTTTCTTCTCTACTTGATGATATAGCATGTGCTGTTCCTGCAACGGCGGCTGCACCAACACCCACTGCTGCTGCAGCAGCTATCTTTCCTGCATTGTTAACTGTCTTTTCTACAGCCTTATTGACTGCCATTCCTAATAACATTGTTCCGAGACCCATAATCTTTGCCTCCTTCCCATCACCGATTTATGTTGCTTTGTATACAATTTTATTCCGTCTGACACAAAGTTGTCTATTTCTAGACGTCATCATTTACCCTTAATTAACAGTACGTACACACTAATTTGTGTGCTATCGGAACACACTATTGTCAGGAATCTAACCATAATTTTCATCCTGAAAAAAACATACAGATTCAGTAGCCTTACATTAGCAACGCAAATAAAATTATTCGATAATAAAACTATTAGCATCTGCTAACCAAAAAAGAGTGCAAATTGGGCACATATAAATATGAATATTGTGAACAAGAAATTAATCGGTGTTTTCCCAGGAAACATATCATCAATAAGACAATAATATCAAATTCTTTTCATGACGTTATACCAACGTTTTTTCGACATACTTCTAAACAGCTACCATATGATCCATAGACATCTTCTTATGCAATTTCGCTCGATGCGTTACATTATATTGGGAACGCCTATTGAGAAGCGAAATGATAAAGAATGATAAATAATGCAAAAAATGATAAAGAATGATAAAAGTGAGACCATTATATGAAAAACACATACATTAGTGTTCAAGAAATTCGTGAAGGAAATCACATCCTTCGATGAATAATCCTTTTGGAAAGCAAACAACAAAATAGAAGTTGCCCTTGCGGGCAACTTCCTGGGGGTCACAATTTACTGCTTTGCATCTATCGTCTTTTATGTTCTTGTTCTTTTACAATAATAGTTTATAATCAAAAATAGAGTATTACAGGTAATTATATTGCGGAATAAAGTTTTCTATTTCGCTACCTGAGCAAAATTATATGATCGGAGACAGACCATGGGTAGAAAGTCAGTTAAGGAGAACAAGAACATCTATCAGTTGAGCCGTGAGAGCGTTAACCTCACCAGAGAGAAAGCTTCAATGGAACTTAAGTTTATCTCTGCCGACAGGATCGAGAAGATCGAGAGCGAGAAATCATATCCGCATCCTGACGAGATCATTGCAATGGCTAAGTGCTATAAGAATCCGTCTTTGTGCAACTACTTCTGCTCACATGAGTGTCCTATCGGAATCAATTCCGTTCCGGAGATCGAAGTCAAGGCACTTTCACAGATCACTCTCGAGATGATCTCCACGCTTAACAGACTTTACAAGGACAAGGATCGTTTGATCGAGATCACAGTTGACGGCGAGATCTCCAGAGACGAAGCAAGAGAGTTCACGGAGATCAGAACTACATTGGATCAGATGTCTGCAGCTATCGCTTCATTGAGACTTTGGGTCGACAATACTATTGCAACGGGAAAAGCTGATAAGAGCCTTTTCGAGAAGAGACAGTAATAGGATTTAGTAGAATATCAAAAGGGAATGCAGTGCATTCCCTTTTTTATTAGCAGATATATGTTGTGATTACGTCCGTGCCTCCGTTAAGGAATATCTCGACAACGCCTACATCCTCCAGGACCTCCATAGTCGGCTCGAACGCGAGCTGTTTTCGAAGGATGGTCTTCCCTTCAAAAACGACATTCAGAAGTCCGTCGTGATAATAAACGAATTCGCTTTCCTTCTTCACATACGGCTTAACTTCGCGTATCGGTCTCATGCACAGGTTATCATCAAAGTCCAGGCACATCTCCCTCGGGATCGTGAATGCACCGACCTGAGTCTTTCCTACCGGCACCTGCCTGGCCCAGTTATACATCCAGCCGATTATGATCCTTCTTCCGTCAGGAGCTTCAAAGGTCTGAGGTGCGTAGAAGTCAGGACCTGTCTCGATCGGGAAATTTGCCTTGCCCTCATCAGGCGTAAACTTCGTTCCGTCAAAATCGCCCACAGAAAAGTTGACTCTGTGCGGCAGTGCCTTTATCGATGAGAACATGAGAACATACTTATCGCCGATCTTAAACATGTCCGGACACTCGACACATGGTCCAAACAGGTAGTCGGATACCAATTCGCCTTCGTAGTCCCAGCTGAGAAGATCATCCGATCCGTAGAGGAGGATCTTGCCGATATTGTCCTCTCCCGCACCTACGACCATCTTGTAGCGGCCGTCATACATAAAGACCTTGGGATCTCTGAAGTTCTTTGAATCCTTAAGAGGAGACTTAATTATCGGATTCCCCTCATATTTCTCGAAAACAACCCCGTCTTTTGAAATGGCAACTGACTGAGTCTGTCCCATCTCATGAGAGACGCTTGTATAAAAAAGATATAAAATATCGTCCTTAACAACAGCTGAGCCAGAGAAGCATCCGCCGTCGTTCTCGTAATCCTGATCAGGGAAAAGCGCGATATCTTTTTCTTCCCAATGGATAAGGTCATCGCTTACGGCATGACCCCAATGCATCTGTCCCCAGTGAGGGGCATGCGGGTAGTGCTGGAAAAAAGCGTGATATTTTCCCTTGAAGAATACAAGTCCGTTCGGATCGTTCATCCATCCCTTTTTGTTCTTAAAATGATAGTACAAATCTATTCCCCTTTATATAAAAAATGAGGTATCACACCCCTGCAATACCTCTAGACTTCATACCCATGCCCAAACAGACACAAATCTTTAACTAGGGCTATTTTACATTAACTTATATATAATAGCAAGTTTTTTGCCGCACTATTCACTCAAAGTGACGTGTAAACCCGTGATAGCAGGCGTTTTCGAGAAATAAAAAAGACCGCTTCACCATTGGCAAAGCGGCCCGGATTCTACCATACTAATCAGTCATCAAACTCAAGAAGTGAGATCCTGTTGATGCAATCAACCTTGGAGAGTTCCTCGATGATCTCAGGGGAAACTTTCTGCTCTGTTGCAACGAAGGACTGAGCTTTCTTAGCGCCTGTACCGTCGTTCTTTCTGCCCCAGTGCATGCTGGCGATGTTGATGTTGTGATTTCCGAGGAGTGTAGCGATCTTGCCGATAACGCCCGGAACATCGTCGTTCTGCATAGCGATGATGGTATCTGTGATCTCAACGTTCATCTCATAACCGAAGAATGTAACGAGAACCAGTGTATCCTTACCGAATACCGTACCATCGAGCTCGAGAACTCTGTTATCGTCTGTGAAGAACTTAACGCCGATGAGGTTGTTGTACTTCTCAACCTTAGGCTCTTTCTTCTCAACTACTTCGATGCCGCACTCATTAATAGCAGCTTCTGTGTTAACGTAAGAAACGTGGGAGTTACCCATACCTACGAGCATACCCTTGAGAAGGCTCAATGTGATAAGACCTGTATCCTGGGAAGCGAGCTCACCGCTATATGTAACCTCAACCTTCTTAACAGGAGTCTTCTCAGCCTGGAAGTAAAGCTTACCGAGCTTCTCGGCAAGTGTTGTATAAGGCTTGATAGTAGCCATGTCACCGCTGAATGTCGGCATGTTAATAGCTGCAACGAGCTCACCCTTCAAAACCTTAGCAACGAGCTCTGTAACCTGAGCACCTACGTTGTGGTTAGCCTCGAATGTGGAAGCACCGAGGTGAGGTGTGATGGTGCAGTTAGGAGCATCGATAAGAACGTTCTTGAAGTTCTGGGAACCCGGCTCCTTGTTGTAGGAAGGCTCTACGTCGAATACGTCGATAGCAGCTGCTGCAACCTTACCACTCTTAAGAGCTTCAGCAAGGTCTGCCTCGTTGATGAGACCGCCACGAGCTGCGTTAACGATCCTTACGCCGTCCTTACACTTGTCGAGCTGTTCCTTAGCGATGATGTTATATGTCTCTTTGTTCTTTGGTGTGTGGATAGTGATAAGATCTGCTTCCTTAAGAAGATCATCGAGCTCAGGGCACTTTCTTACGCCGCAGGAATCGAACTTCTCCTGTGGGATGTGCGGATCGTATGCGATAACTGTCATACCGATACCCTTGAGCTTCCTGGCTACGATGGAACCGATACGGCCGAGACCGATGATACCTGCTGTCTTACCTTCGAGTTCGTTACCAATCCAGTTTCCTCTTCTGAAATCGTCTGTGTGCACGCCGTGGTTAGCTGCACAGATGTTTCTGAAGATAGCAAATGCATGAGCTACTGCGAGCTCACCTGCTGCCATGATGTTAGCCGTAGGAGTGTTAACTGCTACAACACC
>JAGCGK010000067.1 GCA_017649645.1 Clostridiales bacterium
GCTGAACTTATGGAAGGACTTGATCCGAATAAGTACACGATCGTTCTTGATCACCGTCCTGATGATTATGATTCTGAAGTTGATGCGAAGTGTGATCTTGTCTTGAGCGGACACACTCACGGAGGTCAACTGTTTCCTATTGGACAGTTCGCTGTTTTATTCGGGATCAACGATGCGAACTACGGCTTAAAGACAATAGGGGATTCTGATTTCATCGTAACTTCAGGTCTCGGAGACTGGGCGATCCCTTATAAGACATTCTGTATCGCGGAATATTGTGTGATCGACGTAAAATGATCCTGCCTATATGAGGGGAATATCATAAATTCATGATAAAATAGTCCCTAGGAATAACGGGAGGGTTATCTGTGATGGGGAAAAACGCTAAGGTTCTGTGTCTTATAATTTCTATAACGATCATCGTTTCTTTATTCCCGTTAAGTGCATGTGATAAGACAACAAACGAGACGGAAAATGATCATTCAAAGGAAACTTTTGTTTCTGCGATCGAACCTGAGGAAAGTGATGTAACAGAGACTTCCGTGACAGAAGAAGAGGAGGAGCAACCGACTACAAAAGAAATGGCCGTGCTTATTGCTCAGCGTGTAGGAATAAAAGAGGAAGATCTTAAGGGAAAGTATGAGTTGTTTCTGGAGTATGCCAAGATCGTGGCCGATAATCCTGAACTTAATGATTACAGGGGTCATGTCTATAAGATTTTTCCGGTTGTAGCCGAGCAGATAAATGATGAGAACAAAGATTATTTTTTTGACGGCGTCAGGTCTCTCGTTATAAAAGAATATCCCAGTGACAGTTCAAGTGCTTACTATGATCAAGGTATCAATACCATAATTGTCGGAGCTGATATTAAGTATACCCTTTCAGATGATGAGAAAGACACATACGTGTATCATGAACTTCTCCACTTTGTAGATGACTATATTGATGGGGAAGCAGCAACGATCTCTGTTGATAATGACGGCGTTTTTTCTGAAATAACGGTGCACGATGTGTATTTTGATCCGGATATGGATCTGAATCTGTTAGCGTACAAAATGAATGAAGGAAGTACAGAATACTTAGCTTGTAAGTATTTCGGTTTTTATCAAAGAATTAATATCTACTTTGCCTCTACAGAGTTCTTTACCGGTCTTGAGTATATTCTCGGATATGATGAAACAGAGAAGTTGATCTTTGATCATAATTCAGAGTTAAGATTTCTGGGGTTACTTCAGAAGAACGGATTCTCGGATGATGAGATCATAGCTTTTTTCAATGGCGTGACATATACGACTCTATGGAGAACAAGTAGTGAATCTTTAAAAGCTCCGATGGATATTCTCATCAGGTTGTACGAGAATAATATCGGTCCTGATTATGCTGAAGATCCGGAGTTTTGCAGGATACTGCTTGCGGTCAATAAATTCCCGCTCATGGAGTCTGAATATGATGACTTTATCAGATCGATAGATTACGATCTTGAATCCGAACAAACACAGGCGGCAGAGATCATAGAAGGGGAATATGGTGCTGTTTTGGTGGATGATTCCATCGGGGATGTCAGCCCGATCATGATCGATGGAACACTTAAGTTATCTACGGAATTCAGGATCTCCGGCGATGAAGGGGAATCACGGAAGATCTTTATCATGGACTATGATTTTGATACTTGTAAGATGACGGATCATGAATTCAGGGATGTTAATTCTCCGATAGATCCATTCGATAAGCTGGATCCTGATTCAGACGATTTTTTGAAACTTATGGATGAGCTTAAACCGGATGTTTCTGATGCACATAACCAGAAGGTTCAAGGAAATGACGATGATCTTCAGGCTTGCTACAGAAGAGCAAAAGATATCGGAAACAAGTATGGCATTCAATTCTGGTTTGCTGACCTTACTCCGGATGGAGTCATCTTCAATCCTTCAACGGTCATTACTGATCCCGCTGTGATCGGTAATACGCTCGACAGGATCGAGTCGGTCCTGTCTTTGTATCCTGAAGATTACTTTGACCAGCTTCAGTTTGAATATTATGACGGCTTTGCGATATGTCTGTATTCCGGTTGGTTTGACTATGCTTATAAGGACTTTGTTTATGTTGACGGAAAATATTACATGACAATATTTGTCGATGCGATTATTTCAGAAACTCAAGGTTACTTTGGAGCGGATGATCTGCGCACACGATATTTCGGAAGCGAGTGGGCACTCGAGGCTGAATTGATCTGTGACATCTGGGACATCACGGAGAAATACATCTCCAACAGAAATGATCACATGAGTATAACATCAGTTAATGAGGACACATGGCAGGCTTTAAATCCCGAATCTTTTGAATATTCTTATTCTGAACTTGAAGAAAACTTAGTCTCATTTGATGAGACAGGTTACTCCCAATTCTTCCTTAACAAAGAATGTGTTTCCTTCTCGAAAACAGACCGCATACTGACATATGAATATCTTATGCTCCTGACCTTATCAGGGAAGAGCGATACTGAGATCGATCAGCATTGTAAGGACAAGATAGAAGAACTTAAGCGGGCTATAAGATGTTCATTTGACTCGTCTGAATGGCCGGATGAATGTTCATGGGAAAGAATAGATTTCTGATGGGGAAATTTGCTATAATCATCATAAGCTTGAAGAAAGTGAGGAATACAAAATGGGTTTAGGATCAGATTGGAAGAAGACAGGCCAGGGAATCGGTGATGCATTTAAGAGCATTGGTGACGATACTAAACATACAGGCAAAAGCTTTGGAAATGCATTCAAGGGCTTAGGAAAAACGATCGTCAAGTCAGCCAAGGTCGGTGCTGAAAAAGCAGACGAATGGGCTAACGGCGATGACGAAGAGAAGAAAGAAGAAGCTGCACCTGAAGAGCCACAGGCTTGATCAAAATGAAATGAATGACAACGGGGTCATCTCAATTGTGAGATGACCTCTCTTTTTTTGTGAGATATAATAGAGAAAAAGGGGAGGAAACAATTATGGGTCTTAATTCAACTCCTATGGGCGAGCGTGTTCATATAGGTTTTTTCGGAAGACGCAACGCCGGCAAATCCAGTCTTGTTAATGCATTTACCAATCAAAATTTAAGTATCGTTTCAGATGTAAAGGGAACTACGACCGATCCCGTTTATAAGTCAATGGAACTTCTTCCTTTGGGACCTGTTACGATCATCGATACTCCGGGTCTTGATGATGAAGGAGATCTCGGTAATCTTCGTATAAAAAAGTGTATGGAGATCGTCAGAAAAGTTGATATTGCCATTCTCGTAATCGACTGTGGAGAAGGCATCAGCGAAGAAGACATAAAGATCTACGAGATGCTTCGTGACAGGAATATCCCGACCATGCTCGTCATGAATAAAAGTGATAAATATCCTGATTTCAAACTCTTCAAACACGAGAAGATCGATATACCTGCAAAGAACATTTTGTACGTTAGTGCGATCAACGGTGTTGGTATTGAAGAACTTAAAAACAGAGTAGCTGCATCAATGCCTGAAGATAAAGAGGAACGTGAGATCATTCCTTCTGATATCGGTGAAGGTGATATCGTTGTTCTTGTCATCCCTATCGATTCTTCTGCTCCGAAGGGAAGACTTATCCTTCCTCAGCAGCAGGTCTTAAGAGGTCTTCTTGATAAGGGTGCGATACCTGTCTCATGCAGAGATACGGAACTGGCTCTTACACTTGATGAGAAGGGTATCAAGCCTAAGCTTGTGATAACTGATTCACAGGCTTTTGCTAAGGTAAACGAAGTGGTTAACGGAAGATTCCCGTTGACGAGTTTTTCCATTCTCATGGCGAAGTATAAAGGCGATTATGAGTGGCAGCTTAAGGGAGCTTCCGCGATCGATGAACTTAATGACGGTGATAAGATCCTTATCGCTGAAGGATGTACTCATCACAGACAGTGCGAAGATATCGGAACTGTTAAACTTCCTAAGTGGCTTAAGGAATTTACGGGCAAGGATCTTGTTTTCGAGTATTGTTCGGGATTGGAATTCAAGGATGAGGACGAACTTCCTTCCTATAAGCTCGTTATCCATTGCGGCGGATGTATGCTCAATGAACGCGAGATGAGATACCGCGTTGAGCTTTGCAAGGAAAAAGGAGTTCCTGTTACAAATTACGGAATGGCCATCGCAAAGATAAAGGGAATCCTCGACATTGTAACCTAATGTTAATTTGCGGATATTAAACCGTATGATAGTATAAAGTTACCGAATAAAAAGGAGGTTTGTAGTACTATGCGTAAGTATATTGCGGAATTTATCGGTACGTTGGTTCTTGTCACACTCGGTTGCGGTACTGCTATGCTCGTCGGATGCGATGCGGCAAACGGTGGTGGCTACATTCTCACAGCCCTTGCTTTCGGTCTTGTTATCGTAGCTATGGCTTATTCAGTAGGAAATATCTCAGGTTGTCATATCAATCCTGCAGTATCTCTCGGAGTTCTTATCTCCGGTGGTATGGACATTAAGGATTTCTGCCTTTACTGTGTAGCTCAGATCCTTGGTGCATTCGCAGGAAGCGGCATCCTCGCTTTGATCTTTAACCTCGGCGGTGTTGAGGATAAGACAGGCGGAATGGGAACAAACGGACTTGCAGGCGTAAACGGAAATTACGGTGCAGGCCTTATCGTTGAGATCGTTCTTACTTTTATCTTTGTATTCGCTATCCTTGGTGTTACTTCCAAGAAGGGTAACCACGGATCATTCGGCGGACTTGTAATCGGTCTCACACTCGTTCTCGTACACATCTTCGGTATTGGTCTTACAGGTACATCTGTTAACCCTGCAAGAAGTATCGGACCTGCTATCATGAACGCTATTGTTAACGGAAGTTCAGATGCACTCGTTTGCGTTTGGGTATTTATCGTAGGACCTTTGGTTGGTGCAGCTCTCGCAGCTCTCTGCTATAAGTTCCTTGAAAAAGAACTCAAGTAATAAGAGTTTATCCATGAAATTCATGAAGGGGATGCCTCAAAAGTGATTGAACTCACTTGGAGCATCCCCATTCTTTTGCTTTTCTTTTGAATTCCCGTTGCTTGTACAGTTCTATAACGGTACGGATGACTGTAATTCCGCTGTTTTTCCCGTGATAAGTACAGTTTCTTAGAACTGTACTGATGACTGTAATTTAGGAAGAATTCCCGTTGCTTGTACAGTCCTATAGCGGTACGGATGACTGTAATTCCGCCGCTTTTCCCGTGATAAATACAGTTTCTTAGAACTGTACTGATGACTGTAATTTATTGAAGACAAAAGGGAAGGTCTCATTATAGTGCCTTTGAAATCCAGTAATCTATCCCTGTTCACAGAGACTGAATACTAGATTATCTTGTAAAATACAGTAAAA
>JAGCGK010000006.1 GCA_017649645.1 Clostridiales bacterium
AATACTTTTGAGGGGAGCCCTAAGCATGTATTTTACACCAAACAAGGACTTTAAGATATGCCACGATGACGATTATCCGAAGTTCATCGAGGAGATCACACCTATATTGGAAGACTGCTCCGTAACAGGAGATTTCGCTTCATTCGACGGACTTACGCTCCGTTACCGTTATTTCAAGGTCGAGAACGCCAAAGCATCCATCGTCGTGCTCCACGGTGTCACCGAATTCCTGCAGAAATATTATGAAATGGCCTGGTATTTTCTGAACTCAGGCTACAATGTCTTCCTATTCGACCAGCGCGGCCACGGCTACTCCGGACGCGAAGTCCCGGGCGAGCACCTGACCCATGTCAAAGACTTCGAAGACTACGTAAAAGACTTAGACGCCCTCATCAAGGGCCTTGTCGAGCCTAACTCCGACGGTGCTCCCGTCTACCTTATGTCACATTCAATGGGCGGCGCAGTCGTCTTTTTATACCTTGCCGAGTTCGAAAACAATATCCGAAAGGCAGTTTTCTGCTCCCCTATGATCCAGCCGAGAACGAGTTTTATTCCGCGCCCGATGACCCTGCGCTTCGTCAAGAAGCAGATCAAGAAAGAAGGTCTCGAAGCAAGGTTCATCCATTCCGGCCAGTGGGATCCGAATCCTGTTTTCGATAAGAGTACGGATATGAGCTATTACAGGTTCCTGACAAACCTTAATACCCGCCGTGCGGACTGGCACTACCAGAATTCATCATCGTCCAACTCGTGGCTCTTGGAAGCCGTCAACGTCAGGGATAAGTTACTTGATAAGGATCTCATGTCAAAGATCAAGACAAAGATGCTTTTAATGTGTTCAAAAGATGATAAACTTGTTGTTACGAAAACAACCTACAAGTTCGCGAAGCAAAATCCGAATATCACGCTTCTTGAGATCCCGAACTCGAAGCATACTATCTACACGAGTTCTCAGGAGGCGATCGAGACCTTCTACAAGAACGCGATCGACTTTTTCGATAAATAACGGAGACTTAATATGCAGTGGCAGCAAAGACACGATTTCAATAAATACCTTGAGGCGAGCGAGTACATCAACAAGGACGACCCTAAGGTAAAGATCATCGCGCAGTATTGTTACGAGCGCGCCGTAAACGCGGTCCAAAAGCAGGACCCGGAGGCTTATTTCGACCCTGAACTCGAGATCGCGCGCCAGTGTTTCCTCCTCGTCCGCGACGAGATCAAGCACTCCCACGACATCGGCTCTGACAAGGTGGTCCTCAAGGCTTCACGCGTTCTCGAGGAAAAAGAGGGCTTGTGCTTCGCGAAGGCCAACCTTCTTTGCGCACTCCTTCGTGCCAACAACATCCCTGCAGGGATCGGCTATCAGTACTTAAGACTTGATACGCCTGACTCCCCGCTGATCTTACACGGACTCGTGTTCGCTTATCTTGATGCGGCAGGCGGCTGGATCCGCCTCGACGCCCGCGGCAACAGAGAAGACGTTCACGCGGAGTTCTCCCCTGACCCGGAAAATGAGAAGATGGCATTTAATACCGACCCGGGCTTAGGCGAACTGGACATACCTTTTATCTACGCCGCGCACGATAAGATCGTCATCATGAAATATAACCGCCACGATAACCTGAACGACCTTTGGAACGACCTTCCGGATAAGCTCTCAGGCAACGAATAAACTCTTGACAAAAGGGGCGTTGTACCTCATAATATCAAAGTTGCACGGCGCCATAGCCAAGTGGTAAGTCAGAGGTCTGCAAAACCTTTTTTCCCCAGTTCAAATCTGGGTGGCGCCTCCAACATAAAAGAGTTCCAATATTGCTTGGAACTCTTTTTTTGCCTTCTTTTACTTGCCGATCTCGCATAGAGTCTCTCACTACAGGGATTTTCTACTGGATTATCGTCTTAAATCCAGTACCGCGTCTCTGTCTATAGGGATTTCTGAATGGATTTTCACCTTAAATCCAGTGCTGCGTCCCTGTCTATAGGGATTTCCGAATGGATTTTCACCTTAAATCCAGTACTGCGTCCCTGTCTATAGGGATTACCCAATGGATTTTCTTATAACCGGTAATCAAAAATACTTAGACCGAGCGTCTGCTGAAGTTTTTTCGAAAATTATTCTACAAATGTAGAAATTTCTATTGACAACTGTATTCTACGTATGTAGAATATCGACAGTAGCTACAGTATACAAAGGATCCTTTGAAAAAACATGCTAATATAGCGGGTTTATTGAAAGGAGATAGAACCTATATGAAGAAACTGTTATCGCTTGCAACAGCGATACTGACTGTGTCTACTTTATGCAGCGTCATCGCACTCCCTGTATCAGCCAGCACAAAACCGGCAACGGTAGAGAATTCGATCGTCAAAGTTGAAATCGATGCAGCCGCTAAATATTCAGATGCCGATGAGTACTATGCTGCTTATAAGTTTGTTTCAAATGCACTTCGTCAGATCGGTATCTATAACACGATGACATACATCAGAGAGACAAATATTTACATCAATAGTGATTACACGGCATGTGATTATCTCGACAAGTTATTCTGTTCCAGAGAGTTCAATACAAGGACATACAGAATGGATGACGAGACTTATGTCAAGACAGTCTATCGTATCGTATTAAACCGTCTTCCAAGCAGCGCTGAATTGAATCAGGCGCTCAAGTTCATGAAGGTCAGAACATCTGATCATGTACTTGTTAATGGCTTTATCGTTGAGCGTGCGTATGTAGGACAAGCCTTCTACCTCGCTTATCCGGAGTTGGATTACGGTAATGCGCTTAGTGATGATTATATTTGGAATATGTGGTAAACAACAAACTAACAAAATATATATGTAACAATCCCCAATACAACCACATATTTTGGATATGACCGCGATAGGTGATTCCGAAATTGCTTATCGCGGTTTTTCACTGGTTCTTCAATGTCGTTTAAAGGAGTATTTATACGACACCGAAAGGGAAACCACTATGAAAAAATCTATTATTTCTCTGTCAGCAATTTTGTCGCTGACAACACTTTGCAGTCTGTTCTCGGTTCCGGTATATGCAGAGAGCAGAAAGTTCACGCCTGTTACAGAAAAGAATCTTGTAGTTACGGCCGCGTCAAAAGTGGACGCTGATACCTCGTGGGCCATACTGTCTTTTATTGTTGATTGCTACAGAGCTGTACATGCCAATGATGCACTGATAGGCCCGGAATACAGTTACTACTTAAATAACGGTATGACTGTTTGTGATTACTTGAACAGATTCTATTCTTCCGATGAATTTGTCAGTTATGCCCGCAGATTGAACAACAGATCTTACGTAGAGCTCATTCATCTTACTGTCCTGGGAAGACATGCTTCCGATCGCGAAACAAAGGCCGGCATGAATTATCTGAAAAAGCATGATCGAATGGAATATGTCGCAATGATCCTGAAGCAGCCAGGCACATGGATCGAATTCATCGATTCCAATAGTCATCTTTCATTTGGAAATCCTTATGACGACTACGTTTGGAACAGGTAATCCTGATCCCTTTTCCCATTTCACTATGAGCCTGTGATCATTTTGGTCACAGGCTCTATTCTTTTAGAATGTCAAATTGTAAACTTTGCTCTCTGCCCTATTCTCAAACATCTTTGACGGTGATAATATACGACTTGGGGTTTGATACATATAGAGACGGAAGGGATTTTCGTATGAACAAAACTATTGTTTCGCTGTCAGCGATATTGTCGCTGACGACTCTCTGCAACCTGTTTTCATTTCCGGTTTATGCAGAGATCAAACCTCTCACTCCTGTTTTCGAAAACAAGATCGCAGACATCGACTATGATGCCGACATTTCCGAAAACAAACTTCTCGTAATGACCAAACCTGAAGCAAATGAGGATTATCTAGAAGCTCAGATCGAGACAAAAGATGTCTTCTGCGTTTTCGATGATGATGCTTATGACATCTATTCGGTAGAGCTCGATGACGGTTTGGCTCTTGAGGACGCGATGGACGTTCTGGCAGGTTCTGACAAGGTCATCTATGTTGAACCTGACTATCTTATGGAACCTGAAGCTTATGGTACTCCTTCAGGACCATTCACGTCGAAGGATACTGATCAATGGCACCATCAGGTCATCCATACTTTCGAAGCTTGGGATCTTATCTCAAAACTGCCTTCACATGGCAAGACACGCGTAGCAGTTCTTGATACAAACGGAAATGTATTTCATAACGAAATCACCGGAACAGTAAACATGACCTTGAGCTGCGACTTTTCCACAGGAAAGAAAAAGGCATTGAACTACACCGAACATGTAGATCACGGAACACACGTTGCAGGTCTTATCAACGCTTCTTCCGCAGACGGCACGAAGTACTTCGGAGTCGCTAACGGAAACAAGAACGACTGCGTCGAACTGGTCATGATCTCCATGGGTGATCTCATAGGAGACAAGATCGATGTAGCAGCTACGGTTGCTGCCATTGATTATGCTTCCAAGAACGGATGCAAAGTAGCAAATATGAGCTTTGGTTCCGCCAAAGTAAACGGAACTTTACAGACTCTTCAGACAGCGGTCAACACCGCGCTTGACAGAGGAATGGTCTGTGTATGTTCTTCAGGCAACTCAGGAAATTCAACATTGAACTATCCGGCTTCCTGTGAGAATACTGTTTCCGTCGGTGCCTTGAGCGTAGTCAACAACAAGCTTGTCCGTTCTTCTTTCTCATCTTACGGCTCAGTTGATATCAGTGCTCCGGGTGCAGATATCTGGTCTATGGACGAGCAAGACGGTTACGTAATAATGTCCGGAACTTCAATGTCCAGTCCTATCGTCGCAGGAGTAATATCTCTTGTGCTTGCTGCAGAGCCTTCTCTCTCAGCTAAGGAAGCTGCAAAGATCGTTGTAGATACAGCTACGAGCCTCGGTGACAGCAAGACAGGCGCAGGCTGTGTAAATGCCTATGCAGCAGTAAGAAAAGCAATATCATTAAAGAATTCAAAATATCTTCCGGCAGAAAACAATTCACTTACCAGTGCTACAACAACTGTCGCAGTAAACCATGATTCTATATCAAAGCAGAAAATGCTGGACTATTGCATTATGGCTACTTACAGTTATAAGGCTATAGGAGTGAATGATGTTTCTTTCGTTTCCATGGAGGCATATTATTGTTCCAATCGCTGTTATACAGCCTGTGATTACTACAACAGATTCTTCTCAGGAGATGATTTCTGGAAGTACACTTCCAAGAAGTCCAATGAGGAATTCATCGATATTCTTTACAAAGCACTGTTCAACAGAGTTGCTACCAACCGTGAAAAGAAGATCGCTCTCAACTATCTGAAGACATATAAGAACGATAGAATGGCAGTAGTCGGCGCTATCTTGCAGAGTATGGCAACATGGTATACGTACAATGATACGTATTCTGAACTTAGCTTCGGAAATCCAAATGATCCGTATATCTGGACTTATTATCTTAAACGCTATAAATAACTTGGGGAATAGATACTAATATAGAAATAGCTTCTTCATGTAAGATACCCGTGATCCTTCCACACCCCGGAACCGGTCACGGGTATTTTTTAGACTGTCAAATTGTAAACATTGCCCGCAGAGGCGTTATAGCCTATTCTCAAACATCATAGACAATGATAATATACGACTTGGGGAATAAATACAAATATAGGAATGGAAGGGAAATCCAAATGAAAAAAACTATTGTTTCGCTGTCAGCGATTCTGTCGCTGACGACTCTTTGCAGCCTGTTTTCATTTCCGGTTTATGCAGAGAGCAGACCACTCACGCCTGTTTTCGAAAAAAAGATCGCAGACATTGATCATGATGCCGACTTTTCCGAAAACAAACTTCTCGTAATGACCGAGCCTGATACAAATGAGAGTTATCTCGAAGCTCAGATCGAGACCAAAGAAGTCTTCTGCGTTTTCGATGATGATGCTTATGACATCTATTCGATCGAGCTTGATGACGGCCTGGCTCTCGAGGACGCGATGGACGTTCTGGCAGGTTCTGACAAGGTCATCTATGTTGAACCTGACTATCTTATGGAGCAGGAAGCCTACGTTACTCCTTCGGGACCTTTTACCGAAAAGGATACCATTCAGTGGCACCATCAGGTCATCCATACCTTTGAGGCCTGGGACCTTATCTCAAAGCTGCCTTCACACGGCAGAACACGCGTAGCAGTTCTTGATACGAACGGAAATGTATTTCATAACGAAATCACCGGAACAGTAAACATGACCTTGAGCTGCGACTTCTCCACAGGAAAGAAAAAGGCATTGAACTACACTAAGCATGTGGATCACGGAACACACGTAGCAGGTCTTATCAACGCTTCTTCCGCAGACGGTACGAAGTATTTCGGCGTAGCTAACGGAAATAATAATGACTGCGTCGAACTGGTCATGATCTCAATGGGAGATCTCGCAGGTGATAAGGTTGATGTTGCTGCTACAGTTGCAGCCATTAACTATGCCTCCAAGAACGGATGCAAAGTGGCAAATATGAGTTTCGGATCTACCCAAGTAAACGGAACGATCCAGACTCTGCAAACAGCGATCAATTCTGCGCTTGACAGAGGAATGGTCTGTGTATGTTCTTCAGGTAACTCAGGAGACGCAGCGCTGAACTATCCGGCTTCCTGCAGGAATACTATTGCTGTCGGTTCCTTAAGCGTAGTAAATAACAAGCTCGTCCGTTCATCTTTCTCAACCTATGGTTCTGTTGATGTCAGTGCTCCGGGTGCAGATATCTGGTCTATGGATGAACATTACGGCTACATGATAATGTCGGGAACTTCAATGTCCAGTCCTATCGTTGCAGGAGTAATATCTCTAGTACTTGCTGCCGAGCCTTCTCTCTCAGCAAAAGAAGCCGCGAAGATAGTCGTAGATACAGCTACGGGACTTGGTGACAACAAGACAGGTTCGGGCTGCGTAAACGCTTATGCAGCTGTCAGAAAGGCAATATCAATCAAGAACTCCAAGTATCTCCCGGCAGAAGATACAACACTTTCTTCTGCAAATACTTCTGTCGCTACTAACCATGATACTCCGACAAAGGCAAAACTGGTGGACTATGCCGTTATGATCACCTACCTGTATAGGGCTATAGGAAATGATGATACCAATTTCTTCATTTCTGAGACATATTATTGCTCCAGTCACGGTTTTACTGCCTGTGATTACTACAACAGATACTTCTCAGGAAGTGACTTCTGGAAGTATACTGCCAAGCTGTCCAATGAAGATTTCATCGATACTCTTTACAATGCTCTGTTCAACAGAGTTGCTACCAACCGTGAAAAGACACTGGCCCTCAACTATATGAAAACATTCAAGAACAATCGAATGGCAGTTGTAGGCGCTGTCTTGCAGGATCTGTCAACATGGTATTCATACGATGATATGTATCCGGTAGTTGACTTCGGAAATCCGAGAGATTCCTCATACATCTGGACCAGATATCTCAAAGTCTGAAACTGAGATTACATCTTAAAACAAAAAATCCGTGATCCGTAAGAATCGCGGATTTTCTTTATCCCCAAGGATGGAAATATACGATCACTAGTCCCAGGATCGCGACCACCAGGAATATCGCTCCGATAAAGAAACTGCCGAATATCCTTGATGCCCCTCTCTTCTTATCGAAAAATTCCTCCGGATCTTCAGGATCTATGAGCAAGGTCACATGCTGATCTATTCCCGGGTTTCCATAGTTAGTGAAATTACTGTTGCTGACTCTGTATAGTTTTCCCATATACGAAAACTCATACACCGGAGTCTTCACTATATGACCGTTCGAACTGTTATGACTGATATAATCAACGACAACTGCGTCAACTTCTTCCGTGTAGTGCTTACAGGAATAAATATAACTTATGATCGGAACAGCAATGACACCGACTCCGATAACAAGCGCGAGCCAGAGGACCGTTGACTCAGGAAGTGTAAAATCAACGAACTTCATCAGGATCGGCAAGATAAACAATGCCAATCCTGAAATGATAAATAGCAGGTAAAAAAGGATCCTTCCGATCTTTTTCTTCTTATCGTTGACCATGAAAGCGATCGCAAGTCCGACCATCAATTGACCGCAAAGCGGTGCACAAAGCCATTTTGCAGGTTCGATAAACGCCAGGATGATCATTGCAGCAAAGCTGCCTAATACCCATATCCAATATGCGGTTATCTTTTTTGTCTCTCTTGGAGACATCTCAGTTACTTTAATCTCATCATTCTCTTCTTCCATAATATTTGCCCCTTTATTATGTTCTTGGGAAGTATATCACAACTTAGAACTCACATAAACATTCCGCTCTCCGATTTGGGCGGACATAAAATGCGTCTCATATGCTTCGCTCAGGAGCTCGCAGCTAAGCGCCGTTGATGGATCTCCGGATGAAAAGATCTTCCCGTCTTTCATGAGGATTATGTTGTCAGCGTAAAGACTTCCGAGATTGATATCGTGAAGAACGACGATGCATGATCTGTTGAAACTTTTGAGAACACTCATCAGCATATCCGCATGCTTAACGTCAAGATTAGAGGTCGGCTCATCAAGAAGCGTCCACGGAGCATTCTGTGCGAGGGCTCTCGCGATAAATACTCTCTGCTTCTCGCCTGAACTTAACGTGTCCAGGTTACGTGCCGAATAAGCCTCGATCTCCATATCCTTCATAGCACCTGATATGAGCTTTTTATCTTCCTCGCTCTCACGGACATAGAACTTCGATTTATCATAGCGGCCGAGTGACACAACGTCCCTTGCAGTCATGCCGATACTTCCGAAGGTCTCCTGCGGAACATAAGCGACAGGCATTTTCGATGAGTATGAGTTTACGATATGACGAAGGAGCGTCGTCTTGCCGCAGCCGTTAGGGCCCATGATGACGGTGAGCTTATTTTCCGGGATCGTGATGGTAATATCGTCCAGCGCCTTAAAAGATCCGTATGCCTTGGTGACGTTCTTAAGTTCCAGGTTCATCGCATCCTCCTTTCCCTCATGAGGTTCTTGAGCATGAGATAGAGGAAATACGGAGCACCGATGATGCTCGTTATCGCGCCGATGGCGATCTCGCCCGGAGCTATAAGGGTCCTTGCCAATGTATCGCAAAGGAGCGTAAATACCGCGCCTACGAGAAAACACATTACGAGCTTGCCGCGCATCTTATATACTCTCATGAAGCCGACGCAGTGCGGGATTATAAGACCCACAAAGCCGATGATTCCGCTGTTGGCAACGCAGAACGCGAGAAGTATCGAGCATACACAAAGAAGTATTCCCGTCGTCCTTGTCGTTGAGACTCCAAGTCCCGTCGCAGCTTCCCTTCCGAGCTTAAGAACGTCGATACGCGGTGCCAGGAAGATAAGGATCGGAAATATGATCGCGGTAACTCCCGCCATCATTATGGTCCTCTGAGTAGTTGAATTCGAGAAAGATCCGAGCATCCATAGGTACACCTGCTCCATACTCTCACGGTGAAGAGTCATGAGCAAAGTTATCATGGCGCTTAAGATGGAACTTATGGCGATACCAGCTAGGAGAGTGGAATTAAGGTCGTGCTCACCGCTTATCTTCGCGATGTTATACACGAGAAACCACGCCAGGAGTGCGCCAGCCATGGCGCCTAAGTATGTTCCGGTAAATCCGTGGAAAACGAAGTTTATGTTAAAGACGATAACCACCGCCGCGCCGAATGCGCTTCCCGAAGATATGCCGAGGATCGACGGATCAGCCATCGGGTTCTTAAAAAGTCCCTGCATGACCGCTCCGATCATTGCAAGACCGCCGCCTACGAGGGCCGCCATGCATATTCTCGGGAAACGTACTTTATTGACGATCGTATCTGTGGCTTTGGACACTTCGGTAAGTCCCGTGACCGCGCCGATAACGTCCTTTACGGGGATCTTGACGCTTCCGAGGCAACAGGACAGAGCCATCACCGCAATAAGGATGACTATCGATATGATGACTTTATACCAAACGTTGTGTCTTTTCTTTTCCATAAAAATATAATACTCCTTCTTTCCGATCTCTCGAAAAGAAGGAGTAATAAACAATATTAAGCTGCCTGAGCTTCTTCTGCTGCTTCAGCGTGAACGAGGTCTGAAACGATCTTCAGAGCTTCTACGTTTCTAGGTCCCTGACGCTCGAAGAGGTTGCTGTCAACGAGGATAACGTTGCCGTTCTTAACTGCCTTAAGATCAGCATAGTTAGCGTTTGTCGTGAACTCATCATAGCTCCACTGTGTGCAGAGAACATAATCAGGATCAGCAGCGATCAAAGCCTCGAGGCTGTACATCCAGCCCTCAGCGTCTGCTGCAGCATTCTTAGCGCCTGCCATCTCGATGATGTCGTTGATGAATGTGTCGCCGCCTGCTGTGTACTCGCCGTACTCACCGCAGCTCATGCAGTAGTAAACAGTGTACTCTGTGTCATCTTCAGCAACGATGTTATCAACGTCAGCCTTAAGCTCAGCTACGAGAGCATCACCTGTCTCTGTTGCGCCAACGATGGAAGCAACTGTTCCGATTACATCGTAAAGACCGTCAAATGACTCCTCATCTCTTACGATAGCTACATTGATTCCGAGATCCATGAGCTGGTTATAAGAATCCTCTGTAAAGATGGAGGAAGCGAGTACGAGATCCGGCTCCAAAGCAACGATAGCCTCAACATCAGGAGCGTAGATATCGCCTACCTTAGGGAGATCCAAAACATCTGCCGGATAATCATCGTAGTCTGTTACGGCGATGATCTTGTCACCTGCACCGAGTGCGAAAACGACCTCTGTCAGCGTAGGAGAAACACATACGATAGTCTGTGGCTCTTCCTGGATAACTGCTTCGTTACCGTAAGCATCTGTAAATGTGAAAAACGGTTCTCCGAGAGTAGCCTCGGTTGCCTCTGTCTCTGCAGCTGTTGTAGTAGTCTCTGCAGCAGTGGTTTCAGCGGCCGTTGTCTCCTCTGTCTTTGTGTCAGAGCATGCTGTCATCACGCCCAAGAGCATAACCAAAGACAAAGAAAGTGCGATTACCTTCTTCATAAAAACTCTTTTCCGAACGATGCCGCCCACCGCAGCAAGTCCAAAAATTAAAACTCATAGGCAGGTTTCCTGACTCGGGCCCGATATCCGACGCCGCCTTCTCCCTTAACGGAATGACATAATGGCCTCGGCATAAGCACCTGACAGTAGCGGGGGCTGTCCGGGATTTGCACCCGGTTCCCTTTTACCTTCTTTTACGAAGCACCTACGGTGTCATTATTATATTTCAACAGCACCTCTCGGGCAATTCGATAAATCAACAAGTATTGATGTTGCCTCTTTTCGAAAAAGAAATAAAATATACAAAGAAAGGCGGTTCTTTATGAAAAAATTACTTGCTTCCATTATTACAGCAGCATTCCTCCTCGCAGGATGCGCGGCAACAGGCGTTGCCGAAGATACCACAATTGTCACCGAAACGACAACAACCGAGGCCACGACCACAGTCGAACAGACCGAAGACGAACCTTCCGAAGTAACCACGGAAGAGTCCACCGAGGCGACAACTGAGTCGACCGCCGAAGAGACGACTGAGGCTGCGACCGAAGAGACCAAGATCGACAAAGACGGCACCTACACATCCCGCGATGATGTAGCCCTCTACATATACACATACGGCGAATTACCGTCCAACTTCATGACGAAGAAAGAAGCCAAGAAGCTCGGCTGGGAAGGCGGATCTCTCGAAGACTACGCACCGGGCATGTGCATCGGCGGCGACTACTTCGGCAACTACGAAGGACTTCTCCCGACCAAAGACAGTCGCGAATACCACGAGTGCGACATTGATACTCTGGGTGCCAAGAGCAGAGGCGCGAAGAGGATAATCTACTCCAACGACGGACTTATCTATTATACAGAAGACCACTACGAGAGTTTCACTCTCCTTTATGGCGAAGAATAAGGAGGATACCATGAGCGAGAAAGCAGTTATCGATCTTTCCCAGATAAACACAGTTGAGGAGTTACACAGACTCCTTAAGGGTATGCTCCTGTTCCCTGATTACTACGGCGCAAACCTTGATGCCCTCCACGACATGCTGACCGAGAGACACAGGTTTATCGTTCTTACCAACGCAGGAAGCTGCTCTGAAGAATTAAAAAAATATCTTCCAAGACTCTCAAAAGTCCTGGAAGACAGCAAAAACGAGAATGATGAATTCTACTATAGTATCTACGACGGTAACGAGCCGTCAGATGACGAGGATACCAGCACCCACGACTAAGTGATCACCTTATGTCGTTGCGGCCGTCAAACCACATCCAGCTGGACAGTTTGCTTCCTCGACCGTTTTCGTTAGGTTCCAGCATCTTAAACTGGATTCCCATATATTCATCCGATGCCTCGATGACCTGAGGCTTGAAGGATGTATCGAAATATTCGAACATCTCAGGCGCACCCTTAAGAGGGTTGTAGCTCTCGTACTCTACGTTCTTGTAGGCTAGGATGACCTTACGTGCACAGAAGCTCATCGCAGTAGCTGCCAACAGAACGCCTGCATAGAAGATATAAAACGTGAGCCTGGAGAACACATCGAATCTATCAGTCGTTGCGAAGAATCCCATAACCAAACACAGCAGCAAAAACAGTACGCTTCCAATAACTCCCATCACCCATGGAGTAGTAGCCTTGACCGTTTCTATGAACCTTGCCTTCTTGGTGGTCGGAAGTTCTCCGGAGATCTTTCCGGTCTGGCCGTTGATGGCGATCTGATAAGATTCTCCCTTGTACTCATAGTTAAGGAACCATATCGGCAGGAGAGCATATCTCTGGCTCAGGTTCTTGATATATGATTCGGAAGTGTCAGCTTCGACTTCTTTGTATATCTTATTGTCATCACCGATCTTGGATCTGACAGCGAGATCACCCGCCTGCTTGGCATAACGGGAAATCCTTATATCAATTACTTCCGTAAGATCCAGAGCATTCTTGTCATATCTGTCGGCATAGTAGCCCGGAAGATATGTGTCATCATATTTGACCAACTCATCAAAATCGAACGGCTCGATGGAATTCATGAGGAAGTTACTGATCTTGAAAGCACCGTCAAACGGAACGTTCTTGACCTTGAATAATACTTTACGCTTAACATTGAACACTGCTCTTTGGGTAGGCTCGTCCTGAACATATCCCAGGCCGTTTATGTTCGCATAGCAGTCTGCATTGATGAGCCAGAACGGAACGTAAAGACCTGTGATCTTCTTGAAAGTCTTCTTTGCAAGGAGGTCGCCCGGCGTGTATTTGTTCTCGTTCTTTATCCAATCGGTAAAGATCTTGATCGCCTCATCTTTTTCGATCTTGAAAGGAATAATATAGTCAGGGCGGAACTCCTTAACGAGTCTTCGTCCCATTACGGAAGGTGATCCGCAGAATGCGCAGTAAGTCAAAGCCGTGTTCTCATTGGTTACGACTGTCGCGCCGCATGAACCGCACACGTACTCTCTCTTGTTCTCTTCCTCTTCGGAAGCTTCGTCAACATCCACGAATTTAAGCTTACCGGTGATATTGAGCGTTCCTGCCTCATAGACATTACCGCAGCTCCTGCACACGGATGCCTTGATCGCCGAATCGAACTTCAGCGCGTCTCCGCAGGTCGGGCAGTTCAGTGCCTTGGTTGCCGCTGTATCCCAAATAGCCATAAGAAATCTCCGTTTTCTCACATGATCATAATCATTATACTCTATGACAAAAATCTTTTACACGTATATAGGGTAAAATAACCCTCCTTATTCTTCTCGAAAAAAATGCCCGGTGTTACCCGGGCAATCCTCAGTCAATTATTGCTTCTATGAATGCGATTATCAAGATTATCGCTAAAACGATGCCGACGACGATCTTAACATACTTAAGCGTATAATCGACAGCCTGGTCGATCTCTTCATCGCTTACCTTATCTTCAACAGGCTCAACGTCACGGTCCTTATCGTGAACGGTCACCGTTACGCTCTTCTGAAGTAGCGAACCGCAGTTCGGACACTTAGGCGTCTCGCCCTCTTCAAAATCCCCGTCGATCTCAGTTCCGCAATACTCACACTTGCGTCCCTTTCCCGACAGCACCTTCGTCCTCCAGAACATCTTCAGTTCCGATCCGCAGTTAGGACAAAGGTGGTCCTCTCCTTCCTTCCAGACCTTCTTGATCTCCGTGCCGCAGTGCTCGCACTTAAATCCCTTCTCGTTTTCGAGATACTCTTTGAGGGCCAGGTCATCGTAATAGTTGCCTTCCTCATCGTAGTATCCGCTCTTAAACGACCTTCCTGTCTTATCGTCGGTCCAGTTCTCCGGGTAGTATGTGTAGTCGTGGGTCTCGCCAAGATAGTGCTCGACGCCCGTTCCCGTATATCCGGTCGGCTGATTTCTTTTGCTCCTCTGTTCCGGTCTTCTGAAGTCACTTACGATTGAATCCGTCTTCTGAGAAGCCCTCTTCTCAGCCTCGATCTTGCTGTCATCCAGATTGAAGTCTTCTTTCTCGAAAACTCCATCCATCTTCTTATAGAATTCATCCATGACCTTCTTTTCTTTGGAAAAATCGTCAGACATATAAGACCTCGCTTATTCGATATGCCAAAGCTCCGATGTATCATACTTGTCAGGGAGCTTGATCCAGTTACGATCAGACTCCTCGATATACCAGCAATCCTCGTCCTCATTGTATTCCATCCAGCCGTAATCACCAAAGTCGGATGAAACGCCGTCGAACCAGTACTGCCATACCGGCGGCTCAACGAGATCGTTGTACCAGAAGTCGCACTTGGTCTCAGGATCATAGTAGCTGCCCTCTTGCTCGTCAAACTCGCAGGTCCTGTCGATAGCCTCTACATAAAGGCTTGTCTGACCATTATACTTACCTGTGCCGTGCTCATTGAAGTGCCACAGATTCGACGTATCATACTTGTCAGGAAGGATCTCCCAGTTGTCTTCACCTACCTCGATATACCAGTTACCGTCAACATAGTCGTACTCCATCCAACCGTAATCACCGTAATCGGATGAGATGTCCTCGTACCAGTACTGCCACTCGTTCGTATCCTCTAAGTAGCAGAAGTAGCAATCGCTGTCCTTGTCGTAGTAGCTCTCGTACTCGGAATTCCATTCACATTCCCTTCCGATCTCTTCAACATAGATGCTGTCGACTTCTTCTCCGCTTTCTGATGTACTGATACCATAATTGTCGGAAATCGAATTTCTAAACGAAGAGAAAAGACCCGCAAGGATGATCGGTCCCATCGTCATGAACATAACGATAATTATGATGATACCTATAGGGCTTCTCCTTCTTCCTGAATAAGAAGAACCGGATGCGTACTGCGGGATATCCTTGATCTCTTCTTCTATAATGGCGTTGTCCGTGATCTCCTTAAGGAGCGCACCGCAGTTCGGGCAGGAAGGAAGTGCTCCCTCTGTCCAATTGAGCTTTATCTCCGTGCCGCAGTAATCACAGGAAGCACGTGTCTCATACTGATTGTTCTTCTTGATGACAACGTGATCATAGTGGTTACCGAGTTCGTCGTAGTAACCGCTCTCGTAGTTTCTGCCCGTTGCCGAATCAAACCAGGATGAAGGATAGTAAACGTAGTCGTGTCTTACGCTTCGATACATCGAAGTCGATCCGACTGCTCCCTTGTACCCTGAAGGCTGATTAGATCTCGTCCTTTGAGGAGGCTTAACGTATCTCGGCGTTGAACCATAAGACGAGCTGCTGTGCCTTGAAGAACCGTATCTGCTGCCATAGCTCGAGCTGCTGTGGCTGCTGCTTCTTCTTGATGATGAACTTCTGGAGCTGGAACGATGTGATGATGAGCTTCTTGAGCTCGATGATCTTGAATGAGAACTTGAACTGTGTCTTGATGGAGGCATCGCCTAAGTCTCTCCTTTACTGATTTTTCTACATTATAACACTCGCAGAAGACAGATAATCCACCCCCACAGACTAATAAATATTCATAATTCCTGTATCATTATCCAACTTTGGAACTTATTCCTGCTCAGAGGAAATCTCATTGATGACCTTGATATCAGCCTTGAGCCTTCGATATTCGCCTGCTATCAGCAGCACATGTGAGACAGCAAATCCCAAAAGGGTACAGAATATCGCCGCTGGATATTTATACAGCTGCCACAGGAAAATGGTTATCGCCATGCATATCGATGATGTAATAAGAAAATAAAGTATGCTCTGAACGATGAAGCCCATGCGTTCTATCTCATATACTATTGTCGCCATCGCGAAGGTCGCACCGATCACTCCGTAGAGAAGGACGTTAACGTAAGCCGCGAGGACAATGGACGGGAAAAGAGCCGTGTAGTCCTGAGTCATCGAGACAAAGCCCGTGTGTCCCGTAAGGTTGGCGATAAGATCGATCAGGAGGTTCACCAGAAGGCCTGCAAAGGAGGAGATGGCGAAACTCGTAAGTCCGCGTCTAAGATACTCTATCATATCCTGCCCTCCGATCTTTCTTGAGTAAGTTTCTCTTTGATCTTCGTTACGTTTCTTCGTGAGACGAAGGTCTTGTAGTCATTTTTCATGACAAGTTTTATGGTTCCCGTAAGGCTCATGTCCATGGACTTGATCTTACGGATGTTTACGATCTCGGATTTGGAGATCCTTATGAAGTCGATGTCACCTAAGTCTTCTTCCAGCTCATAGAGTTTTCGAGAGACGGAATAAAGGTTGTCATAGGTGATGACGAAGACTTTGGGGCCTTCGGAGTAGGCGGACAGGATCTCGCTTCGGCGGAGCATGTGCCTGTTGCCCTTGGCGTCCGTACCCGGGATGTTCCGATCGTAGATCTCGTGAAGCTCACCGACGACAGCCCTGACTTCGTCCGTCAGGGCGTTGTTGCAAACGTGGAGTTCCGTCTCCTTATACTTGTTGTCGATCTCGGTAAGTATCTTCATAGTTCGAGTATATCATTTACCTTTGATCTGCGCTCATCTTGAATCTGAAAACGATGCTCGCGAAGACCGTCAGGACCAATGCCGAGATGGATACTACGATCAGCGGGAGCGCGAAGCTCTTGAAGCCGAAGTCCATGGTGATGGAGGCACGGGCTGCTTTGGTGGCGTAGAGGAACGGAAGGCACTTGCCGATCTTGCTCATGATGCCTACGACACCTTCGACGTCAAACCAGATGCCGCCGAGCATAGCGCCGACGGAGATAATGATGGAGCAAAGGCCCGGGGCTGCTTTGTCGTTGAAGAAGGTGCCGAACAAAAGGCCGATGGATGAGAACATCAGCGCGGAAGGCATGACCACTACGGAAGCGAGAAGAAGGCCTCCGATGCTGAGGTCGTAGTCTACAATGATCGATACGATGAATGCTGCCACGAAAGAGATGGCGACCTGGATAAACGCCGTTACGATCATCGGGAGGATATAGCCTCCGATAAAGTTGCCGCTTTTCATTGGCGAAGAATATAGGCGTGTCAGGAAAGCGCTGCCTCTGTCCTTTGCGACTGAAATAGCCGTAAAGAGCATGATGAACATCTGGCCGAAGATGGCGATTCCGCCCGAGAGGCTGTCGATCCTGAATAATGTGTTGCCCGCTTCCTTTGGGATGGCGCTGTTAACTACCGACATTATGATGAGCATGACGATCGGAAAGCCGATGCAAAAGATCCAGCTTAGGGGATCTCTGAATGTCTCTATGAAGTTTCTCTTTGCAAATACTATTGTTCTTTTCATTGTCTTATTCTCCTTCAAGCTCTGTCTCCGCCATTGTTACGAAGACTTCCTCCAGACCCTTCTTGCCTGTCATGTTCTCCAGTTCCTCAAGGGTTCCTGTTGCCATTACCCTGCCCTCGTTCATGATGACGATCCTATCGGCCAGCGACTGGGCTTCTTCCATGTAGTGGGTGGTAAGGATAATGGTCATGCTCATTTTGAGCTTATCGATCTCGCGCCAGAGCTGCCTTCTGGCAAGTACGTCGAGACCTAATGTAGGCTCGTCGAGAAACAGTACCTTCGGCTCGCCGATGACTGCCATGGCGATGGAGAGTTTTCTCTTGTAGCCGCCCGAGAGGAGCTTAGCTTTCTTGTTGATGAACTCTTCCAGTGAGAAAGCCTTGATGGTCTTTTCTACTGCTGCCTTCGCCTTTTCCTTTGGAAGGTAGATGTCAGCCATGAACTGAAGGTTCTCTTTTACCGTGAGGTTCTCTGCTACCGATGTATCCTGAGGTGAGACACCGACAAGTCTTTTGACTTCCTCGAAGTCCTCCACGATGCCGTGGCCCATGATCTCTGCTTTGCCGTCGGTCGGCTTGGTAAGGCATGTGAGCATCTTTACGGTTGTTGTCTTGCCGGCGCCGTTAACGCCGAGAAGTGCGATGAGCTCGCCCTGCTCTACTGTCATTGAGAGTCTGTCGACTGCGATCTTGTCCTTGTATCTCTTGGTCAGGTTTTCTGTTCTGATTGCATATCCCATATTTTTGTCTCCTTTGTCTTTGTTGAGGGGATGATATCTTAATCGGGATATTGAAATAAATAATTCTTATATGAACGGTAGTTTTCGATAAATGAACGGCATATAAGAAGCAAGATTTAAGGTTACGTTAAGGTTAGGCTCAGCCTGGAGAAAAGATCGCTATGTATCATCAGAGCATAAGAACCGATAAGGAGGAAGATTATGATAAATCGATTGAAGGAGAACGCGATAGTCAAAGCGATAGCGGCCTTTCTGTTGTTTGAGGTACTGACACAGATCTATGCGCACGTAAGGGATGCGCTGCATGTCGAGAGAATCACCAATTTCCAGTGGCTGAGGGACGAGCTGGCATATGTGGTCATAGCGTTGGTCGTCGCGTTAATATTTAAGACGGCAAATAAACTTAAAGATCCGCTCAAGGGTCTGGGGAAGAGCATTTTGTGCGCGTCATGGTTCCTGCTCATCTGCCTTTTGGGAACAGTTAGTATGATACTCACTTATACTTCGGAAGGGCTCGGACTGAAACCGCTTCCGGAACTGATAATATTCGCAGTCTTTACCCTGACCATAGGCTTCGCGGAAGAGATCCTTCACAGGGGCATCATTACCGAGCTTCTTGCTCGAAAATACGCTGACACCGTAAAGGGCCGGGTGCTGACGATTTTTACGGGTGCATTCATTTTCAGCATCTTTCATATAACCAACATTCTTATGGGCCAGTCAGTGGAGAATACGATCTACCAGATGATATCGGTCTTCTGCTTCGCGATCTTACTTAACACGATCTACGTAAAGTACAGAAATCTCTACGCAGTTATCCTGATCCACGCCGCGCTGGACTTCATGACACTCTCTGATTGCGGCATGGTAAAGGGCGCGACGCTAAACCAGAACTTCGGTTCGGAGAACAAGACGATCATGTGGAGCTTTATCGCCGTAAACATCTTGTATCTTGTTGCAGCCCTGATCATATTTATCGTTACGAACAAAAAAGGAGGAAATAGAAATGTTCAAGAAAATACTTAAGATACTCGGGTTACTTATCCTCGCGGTCGTTATAACATGTGCCGGGATGATCGCCATTGAGAAAATAGGAATGCTTATCGATCAGCCGCTGCCGCAAGAGCAGTTTGACGGATTAGCGGGAACGCTCGGACTTGTACCGACTGCTGCTTTTCTCGGGATCCTGGCTCATAAAAAAGGCTGGTTCTCCGACCTGAAGGATCATAAGACCAAACTCGATCTTCGCGCTATCCCGTTATCGCTGTTCGCGATCTCGGCAGGCACGATATTGACAGGCACCGCCGCTGCACTTTTGTTCGGCAGGTTATTCCCGGTAACGCCCGGAGTCGCAGATCACTCGATCATCTCTCTTATTTCCGCGGTGATCATCGCACCTTTGACTGAAGAATTCATTTTCAGAGTCGGTATCCACGGCATGCTGAGAAAGACATTCCCGATAAAGGTCGCAATAGTCATTCAGGCAGCCATCTTCGCGGCAATTCACTTCTATTCGTTACAGGGAACACTTGAGGCTTTTGCTGTAGGTATAATATTGGCGATCTTTTTCGAGAAAACAGGAAACATATTCTATAGTATAATTGCACATATGGCATTAAATACATTTTCCAATATCTCCAACGCCCTCGTGAGAAGAGGCGTCCCGTTCTATACGGAACCGAACGGATATCTCATCTACCACGTTGCGGTTATTGCAGTAGCTGTTGTCATAGTAGTTGTCACGGCAGTTGTTATCAGGAAGGGAAAGGTCAAAAGTGTACAGAGTTCTTGTAGTTGATGATGAACCCAAGATAACCGAGCTTCTCAAGGTCTGCCTTGAGATGCAGGGCATGAAGGTGGATGTCGCTTCTAATGGCAGGGAAGCGCTCGAAAAGTTTAGGATCGAGCCTTCCGACATCGTCCTTACTGACATCATGATGCCCGAATGCGACGGCTACGAATTCGTCGGTGAACTTCGTAAGATAAGCAACGTTCCTGTCATGTTCCTTACGGCCAAAGGTGATGTTCTCGATAAGGTAAAGGGTCTGTCACTCGGCGCCGACGATTATATCGTCAAACCTTTTGATCCGCTGGAGGCTGCGGCCAGGGTCACGGCTAACTTAAGAAGATGCTACGGCTACGACCGCGGAGAAAGCAAGAAACCAGAAAAGCTCATCTCCTGCGGGGACCTTACCCTGGATCTCGATTCCAAGCTTTTGTATAAGTCCGACAAGACCGTCGAGCTCACGGCTCTCGAGTACAGGATGATCGAATATTTCATGATCAACAAAGGTCGCGTCCTAACCAAGAATCAGATATATGAGGCAGTCTGGGATACGGACATCATTCCGGACGATAACAGCATAATGGTCGCCATCAGTAAGCTCCGTTCCAAGATATCGGATGAGGGCGGTGACCACATCAAGACAATACGCGGTCTCGGATACCGCATGGAGGAATAAGTGGAAAGAAAGCGCAGAAGTTCGATCATTAATCTTCTTATGATCCTGGGATTGGCATTTGTCCTCGTTCTTTTGATCCAGGGCACGGTGAATGACTTTGCCCGCGGGTTTGCCGAAGGGTGGAACAGTGTTGACGGAAGCAAGATCGATACGACAGTGATCAAGGTGATCATCTGGGTCATCTTTATCGTTATAGAAGCACTGGTCATCTATTTCAGGATCATAAGACCGGTAAGAAGGATCTCACGAAGCATGGAAAAGGTAAAACAGGGAAATCTGGATGAACAGATCCGCGATCTTGACGGCATGGAATTCGGATACATAGAAGAAAGCTTCAACTCAATGATAACTAGCCTCAAGCGCGCCAGAGAACTCGAGAATGACACTAACGAGAAGAACAGGAAACTCTACGCCGAGATAGCTCACGACTTAAAGACGCCGATGACCATGATCATGGGCTACGCAAGGCTCATCAAGGAAGGCGATCTCGATGAGTCTACCAAGGAACGATATCTGGATACGATAATCGAGCAGACGGGAAACGCCAATTCACTCCTTGAAGACATGCTCGAATACGCCAAGCTCGGAAGCACCGAATACAAACTGACGTGTGAAAACGGCGACATCGCCGAGCTCCTCCGCCAGGTCACGGCCGACAGCTTCCCGGAACTTGAGAAGAAGAACATGACAGTCGATGTGAATATCCCTCAGGACCACGTCTTCTGCTCATTCGATCCGACGCAGATGAAGAGAGTTTTCACGAACCTCATCGGCAATGCGATAAAGCATAACCCGAACGGCATCAACATCGTCGTCTCTCTCGATGACAGAAGGTCATGCGGAGACGGGATTGAAATACTCGTCTCGGATAACGGGCCTAAGATCAGCGATGAGCTGCAGGCGGGACTTTTCGAGCCCTTCAGAACAGGAGATGATTCCAGAAAGACCGGCAACGGCAGCGGCCTCGGCCTATCGGTATCGCGTAAGATCGTCATGCTACATAAAGGAACCCTCGACTACAGTCAGTCAAGGGTCACGGGGTATAAGAGCTTTGTTATTCGATTGGATTGAATCAGGCTGCGCGGCAGATCACTTTGCGATACCGTAACTGTTGCAGATATCGGTAAATTCCTTGGAGGCAACGAAGTTATCAAAAACCTGATCTTTGGTCATGCCCTTGCTCATTGAATCCAGCCAGTAGTTAAGACCGTCTGCTTCAGGTTCGCGGTCCATAAATGTCCGAATACATACCAACTTGGACCAAAATTGGGTTGGCGCGTAAAAAAGTCCAAGAAAACTTGGACCAAACTGCCGCGCGGAGGAGATCTGGTCCAAAAAATCAAAATTATGGTGTCGGATATCAGTGTTCAGAGGTGAAACTTGGTCCAAAGCGGGGTCGGCGCGTAAAAAAGTCCAAAAAAAATTGGACCAAACTGCCTCGCGAGGGCAATTTGGTCCAAGAATTGATTGATCAGGAGAGCTGGTCCCAGGTCCTGTCGTCTTCTTTGTAGCCGGACGAGGATTTGACCTTGACGATCAGCTTGACGATGAGGCCGGAACAGAGGATGAGCGCCACGAGGACCCAGCCGAAGATGATGTTGGCCCTGAGCGAGTAGTTGTCGGCCGCGCCGTAGATGCCGCCGCTCTTGATGAGGTTGACGAGATTCCAGACGAAGAGGCCCAGAAGGACGACCGGCGAGATGAACTTGATGGATGGCAGGAACCACCACTTCGGCATCTTGAAGGTCTTGGTGTTGCGGTTGAGCTCGTCGAGGATCTTGGTGGTCTTGAAGAACCAGCCTGCGGCGATCATCTCAAGAACGCCCGTTAAGATGAGCGTGTAGCTGTTGATGAAGTAGTCGACGATGTCGAGGATCGCGAGGCCTGCGCCTGTGACGTAGATCATGCTTATGAGGCCTTCCACGATGCAGATCGTGAGCGTGGTCTTTTTCTTGTTGAGGTGGAACTTGTCGGAGATCGCTGTCGAGACGCCTTCGATGATGGAGAAGAGCGAGTCGATTGCGAGAGTGATCAGGCAGAAGTAGAAGATGAACGCGAAGATCATGTTGAAGATGCCGCTGTCGGAGATCTTGACGATCGCCTGCGGGTAGATGATGAACGCGGTCGCAATGCCTGAGGCGGACATGTTGTCGAGCATTCCGACGCCGGCCATTGTCGTGAACATAACGACGCCTGCAAGGACACTGATGAGCATGTCGGAAAAAGCGATGATGAGAGTATCGACTGCGATGTTGGATTTCTCATCAAGGAAGGATCCGTAGGCGAACATGATCGCCATGGATGTGGAAAGCGAGTAGAATACCTGGCCTACCGCGTCGACCCAGAGGTTGGAATCGCCGAGGGCAGACCACTTAGGGATAAAGAGCTTCGCGATGCCGCTCATGGCACCCGGCATCATCATGCCGCGGACAGCCATTATTACAAGGCAGATAACAGGAAGCGATACTGTGAACTTAACGACTTTGCCGACGGTCGTCGTGCCGTTACGGATACAGAAATATGCGAATGCCCACGCGAGGAGCAGACAGCCGAGGACCGGCCAGGATATGGTCGTAAAGCCGGAAGTGGTTCCGGTCGTCTTGATCGTGTTAGCCCAGAGGGAGCTGGCGGCGTCTGTGTCGCCGGTCATCTTCGCGAACTTGAAGCTCATGAAGAACATGAGGATGACCCACGCGAATACTGCCGCGTAGTAGATAGAGATGCCGATACCGTTGGATACAGCGAGCCAGCCGATGCCTTCGGTCTTCTTGTTCATGGCGCGCATGGAGCCCGGCGCACCTTGTCTGGTGTATCTGGAGACGGATATCTCCATCATGAGAAGCGGGATGCCGATAACGAGCATCGCCAGTAAGTAGACGAACAGGAAAGCTCCGCCGCCGTATTTTGCGGCCAGGCCCGGAAATCGCCAGGCATTGCCGAGTCCGACAGCCGAGCCGATTGCTGCCAGGATAAAAGCCGATCTGGATGACCATTTTTCACGCATAAGTTAAACACCCCCGAATAATGATAACACGGGGGCGCGGATTTGTTTATACGTAGAGTGAAGATACGTGGAAGAACTTGCAGTTGTCGTCGAAATCGTTCTCGAACTTCATCAGGGCCTGGTGAGTGTCGTCGATGTAGATGAAGGCGCCGTACTTTTGGCGGATCTGCTCGAGGTAGACTTCCTTGTTGTCGATCGAGGTCGCCATGATCACGTTTTCGAGAGGGATGCAAGGGTAATAACGCGAGATCTGCTCCTTCTTGTAGGAGTACTCGATGTCGTTGTGCATGCGGGACAGGACGAATTTGTCGTTCTTGAGGGTCGGCACGAAGTCGGTCATGAAGGAGATCGGCTCGGTCCTGAGGTTCTCGCCGCGCTGCATGGCCTTAAGGAGCGACTCCGGGGTCTCGCCGCGCATGTTGATCCTGTCTTCGTACCACCTTGCCTCGAAAAGGACACCATCAAAATCGAAAACGATCGGTATATCAGGGTTTTCGATCTGCTTCATCAAATATCTGTTCATCAGTAAACCTTCTTCATACGTTATTTCGCAAAAAAAGACCATCCGCATTGGATGGTCTTTTTTGATTTCCATACTGGTGACCCGTACGGGAATCGAACCCGTCACTCCGCCGTGAAAGGGCGACGTCTTAGCCGCTTGACCAACGGGCCTTATATGGTAGCGGCAATGTGATTCGAACACATGACCTGCCGGGTATGAACCGGACGCTCTGGCCAACTGAGCTATGCCGCCATATTTGCTTCTTAACGAAACGCTAGACAATTATACCAACCAAGCGTTTTATCGTCAAGGAGCAAATGAGATTTAACGTGCTTATTTTCGAAAAAGATCGTCAAAAAATGTGTTTTCTCCGGAAGTCTGCTCAGATATAAATGTTCCCGGCCCGCCGATCCCGCAACATGATGATATAATGAATCGGTGTCTTAAGGACCTACCCCTTCCCGCATCTTTTTCGAAAAAATTTCAAAAAAATTCGAATAGGGACACGGACTCATTTGTCTTAATAAACAGATGCGGAAATCAAAGGAGACGCGAAATGACTGAAACAGAACTCGAAAAACTCTATAAAGAATCTTACAGATCAGTGTACTGGACGGCGATCAATCTTCTGAAAAGGAAGGAAGATGCCGAAGATATCATCCAGGACACGTATCTTACTGCTTTCAGGATGTACGATTCTCTCAGCGACAAGACAAAGGCAGTCGCGTGGATCAAGAAGATCGCGGCCAACAAATGCCTTAACGTCATCAAGGCCAAAAGGACGTTTGTGGCTGAGGATGAATTTTTCGAGAATGAGGAAGCGGTCGGAGAAGATTTTCTACCGGCATCGCTTGTTGAATCCGAAGAAAAAAGAAAGATCATTATGGACATCGTAAAAAAGTGCCTGTCCGAAGATGCCTACATAACAGTGATCCTCTACTACTTCAACAACATGACGACCGGCGAGATCTCCGAACAGCTCGGAATCCCTCAAGGCACCGTCCTTTCACGTCTCGACTATGCCAGAAAAAAGATCAAGAAGGAGGTACTTAAGTATGAGAAAGACAATGATGACAAGTTATTTGCTATGGGCATCCCGTTCTTAACATTGCTCTTCGAAAAAGAGGCGGAATCGGTCCCGCTCAGACCGATCCCACCGGCTATCAAGAATATTTCCGCATCCCAGAATATCACGGCCGCAGCACAAACGGCCGTTCAGGGAGGAAAAAACATAATGATAAAGAAACTTTTGTTGGGCGCAGCAGCATTGGTACTGGCAGGCGGAACCGCCGTCGCAGTCTATAAGGTGAAATTCAACGATAAAAAAGATACTTCGGTAAGAAAAGACAAAGCTGTCGAGGAGACAGCGAAGGAAACTTCAGGTGAAGATCAGGCTTCAATCACAGGTTCCGACACGACTTCAGCCGGTACGGAAGAAACCATTGCGGAACAACTCCCTTCATATGTTGCGACTCAGTTTACCTGCGGTCCTAACGGAGAAGATAAGGAGATCTCGGTCGAGAGCGTGTACTCCCAGGATGGTAATCTGCTCCAGAAGACGATCTACATGGATTGGGAAGTAAAAGAAAAAACCACTCACGAATATGATGAGCATGGCAATATGATCAAGTCATGGAGATACGGTTATCAGAGCGGCAACAGTTATATTGAGAATGAATACGGCGAGTTCGGCAGGGTCAGGACCGTCTCCTATGATACCGATAACAATAATGCCATCAAGTATGTCGTTGATTACACATATGATGATCAGGGCCGATTGATCAAAAAAGAGCAGAGTAACGATTCAGGTCTTGTATACGTCACCCATACTTATGAATATAATGCCGACGGTTCCTACACGGAGTATTACGAAAGCGATGGCACCAGCCAGGTAGCCTATTATGATGCAGATGACAGATGTCTCGAAGAATATACTTACCGCACCGGGGGCGAGGAAAGCGGGAAAGAATTCCATACCGTATACACATACGACGGTGACCACAAGGTTAAGGTAGAAAAATACGAAGATGGTGTACTGACCCGCTATCAAACCTACGATTATACCGATTCTCCTGTAGATAATATCTGGTCTTCGAGCACGGAATATGATGCAGACGGAGTCCCTTTCATCATGTACATCGTTGAGATCGAATTCTGCGACTGAACACACGGGTAATTCACTGAGAAACAAATAGAGAATGACTCAAAACATATTGGGATCTTAAAAGGCAGGTTCACACTGAAGGTGACCTGCTTTTTTTGTTCTGCGAAACCCTGCCATGAAACACCAGTTGATTCTCCCTGCTGATAGGGAGCAAATGCTGGATTTTAGGCTGAAATCCAGTTAGTAATCCCTATAGACAGGGTGCTTTTTACTGTATTTTACAAGATAATCCAGTAAGTAATCCCTATAGACAGGGTGCTTTTACTGTATTTTGCAAGATAATCTAGTATTTAGTCTCTGTGAACAGGGATA
>JAGCGK010000068.1 GCA_017649645.1 Clostridiales bacterium
AAAGACATTCAGTTCAACAGCAGATCAGAGTACAACTTACACATGTGAAGTAGCAGACGAATACAACAATAAGATAACTATTACATACACTGTTACAGTTCATACACTGACAGCAAGTCAGTCAGCAGCATCACTTTCGATCTTCAAGGGTGATGTGGCTAACATGTCCGTAACAGCAAATTCAACAGCAGGTACAAGTTCAGTTACATACGAATGGCGTGTAGGCGGAAACTCATCGGTAGTTTCAAGAACATCATCTTATTCTCCTAATCCGACAGCAACCACAACATACACATGTGTTGTAACAGACGGATATAACACAAAGACATTCAATTTCACGGTAACCGTAAAGACAGCAGGTTTGATCAACAACACAGATAATTCAGATAAGATCTTAAAGAAGGGTGGAAGTGTAACTCTTACTACTGATATTAAGTCTGACTCAGAATTACCGATCTCATATCAATGGCAGGAATATAAGAATGGTGGATTTGTTGATATTAAAGGTGCAACACTATCTTCATACAATGTTAAAGGTATAACTTCAGACAAGAAGTACAGATGTGTTGCAAAAGACAGCCGTCAGAATACGGAAGAAGTTACTTTTAATGTAATTGTTCCGAATATTATCGTCGATAACAGCAGCTATACCATCAAGATCGGTTACGGCCAGGAAATCAACCTTTCCGCTTCAGCTGAATGTACTAACTCCAGCGTTGATCTGAATTACAAGTGGATGAAAGGAAACACGAATCTTGATATTACGGGATCAACATATTCCGGCACAGAGACTGCTGATTCAACATATTATTGTGTTGTTTCTAATGAGTATGGATATGAGGCTAAGATCACATATTCAATAATCGTCTACACATTATCTGCACAGCAAAACAGCACTGCTCTTCAGATCTATTCCGGTGGAGAAGCATTGTTGAGTGTTGTTCAGGCAACTACAAACTCTGGAAACGGCATCACTTATAAGTGGTATGAATTCGGTAATGAAGGTACTTCTATTCCTAACAACGGTTCTTCTTGCACTGTAAGACCAACTGCTTCCGAGAGATACTGTTGTAAAGTTTCCGATGGTTATTCCACTTTGATTCTGGAGTTTAATGTAAATGTTATTTCTTCAGTTCTTAAGGACAATACAGAACAAAAGAATATTATCCAGGGTTATGGAAAGAGTGTTACTTTGCAAACAGATGTAACTTGCAACTCAGGATCCGTTAAATACCAGTGGCAGAGACTGAATGATAACGGAACATATGAGAATATTGCTAATGCTACATCTTCCTCCTACACAACCAAGGTATATAGTTCTTGTTCATTCAGATGCATAGCATCAGATAATTACAACAACTCATTGAATATTGATTTTAAGGTTACTGTTCCTACCCTTAAGAAGGGAACTAACAATACTACTATTACTATCAATCAGGGTGGAAGCTTCACTTTGAAAGCTAATGTTAATAGCAGTATTGAAAGTCAGTTGCATTATGTTTGGACGGAAGGCTCCAGTTCAGTAAATCTTGGAAACGGTTCAAGCTACACTTCAAAGGGCGAAAAGGATACAACATACAAGTGCGTAGTTACTGATGATTATGAAAACTCAGTAACAATAGAGTACAAGATAACAGTTGTAACTTTGACAGTAAGCGGTAACGGATCTACTTTCAATATCAAGAGCGGAGAATCTACAACACTGAAAGTTACCGCAAACACCTCATCAAACAATGCGATAACTTACAAGTGGTATTCAACGGTTAACGGCAAAGAGTCCTTGATCTCAGGAGCTGCTTCTTCGAGCTATGTTGCTAAGCCAAGCAGCAGCACGAAGTATCGTTGTGAAGTAAGTGATACGCTTAACACTAAGAGCGTAAGCTTTAATGTAAATGTTTCGACACCTGCACCTACAGCTAAGCCAACGGCTGCACCAACGGCAAAGCCGACAAACAAGCCTACGGCTGCACCTACAGCTAAACCAACAGCGATGCCGACTGCAGCTCCGACTGTTGATCCTAAGGCGGACATCAGAGGATTCGTTGAGCGTCTTTACAACAATGTTCTTAACAGAGCATCTGAGCCGGGCGGAATCGATTTCTGGACTAACGAGCTTTATACATATAAGGAGACGGGTGCGCAGGTAGCTGTCGGATTTATAGGAAGTAAGGAGTTTAAGGACAGACATACAAGTGATTCTGACTTTATAGATATTCTTTACAGGACATTCTTTGATCGTGAACCGGAATCATCAGGTAAGGCATTCTGGATGAATCAGCTTAAGACCGGAGCAATGACAAGAGATCAAGTTGCAATGGGATTCATTGATTCTCAGGAGTGGGCTGATACCTGTGCAAGATACGGAATCCGTTCAGGCGGCTCATTTAAGTCTAAGGTTACGATCAAGCCATCTTCTCTTACACTGGCATTTGTAGAGAGAATGTATACAACTGCTCTCGGAAGAGATTACGATACAGCAGGAAGAGATTTCTGGGCAAAGCCTCTTGCTAATTTCGAGTTGACCGGTGAGCAGGTTGGAATCAATTTCTTCAACAGTGCTGAGATGAAGGGTTATAATCTGAGTGATTCTGAGTATATCGAGAGATTGTATCTGACATTTATGGACAGACCTTCTGATTCAGGAGGAAAGACATTCTGGCTTAACTTCCTTAAGGAAGGACATTCCAGAGAAGAACTCGTTCTTGGATTTACAAGAAGTGAGGAGTTCGTAAATAAGTGTATCGAGGCTAGAATATTGCCTTACTAATAATACCTATATCGGGAGGATAGTTTTTTGGAACACAGTATTCAGAGAAAGACAAGATTTATATCACTTGTCTTAACGGTCTTTATGGTCTTGGGCATTATAGCAGTGCCTGTAATGGCCGGAACAAAACTTACTATATCTGTCAATATTACCTATGATCAGAAATCAGCACGTACTATGCTGAGTAAGATCAATAATATGCGTAAGAATGATGCATGGCTTTGGAAATCCAGTACGGGAGATGAGAAGGTAAGTATCAGCGGTCTGAAGCAGTTTACTTATGACTATTCTCTTGAGAAGATCGCCATACAAAGAGCGGAAGAATTGGCTCAGAGATTTGAAACCGGAGTAAGACCGAATGGTTCGGCCTTTAACACTTTGAAGATCGATAATATTGTGTCTGAAGGTGAGTGTATCAGTGAAGGCTGTGCTGATGTTAATTCAGCATTCTATTACTGGGAAGAAAGAAATGAGATAAACCACTATCAGCAAAACCGTGAAATGCTTCTTGATTCGGATTTTAATGCAGTGGGAATCGCTCACGTTAAGTATGGGGACACTGATTTTTGGACTATTGAATTCGGAAGTGTGAACAGCGGTACAGCACAAACCACGGCCAAGACAGGAACAGTTACTAAAACCATTACTTTGGACAGCGACAAGGATGAGTACAGACTGTCTGTTAAGGTTGGAGAAGACAACAAGATCACAATGAGAGTCGGTGATGAGATAGATATTCCTAATATCTATGTCAAAGTCGTATATGGTGATGAAGGTGAGATACCTATCCCTGCTTCGGAGTGCAGTTTCAGTTGGGATTACAGTTCGAACTATCTTGAAGTTTCAAACGGAAAGATAAAGGCTCTGGGAAAAACTCCGACAACATTTTTGACGATCAACGGCACATATAAGGGGATAAGTTTTTCTAATGCTGCCATCGTTGTAATAATGGGAGCATCGAGTTCTTCAGGATCTTCCGGTTCGTCCGGCTCAGGTTCCTCGGGTTCTTCCGGTTCTTCAGGTTCCGGTTCAACCACTCCTTCAGGCGGATCATCATCAGGCTCGGGCTCTTCTTCCGGCGGTTCTTCTTCAGGAGGATCTTCTTCGGGATCGGGTTCCTCCCAGACTCCTGCTACTCCGACAGTCGTCGTAACGCAGGACGATCCTTCAGCTGATGCGATTACTAATTTTGTAAGAAGAGTTTACCGAAGCGTTCTCGGAAGAGAGGGCGAGGAAGAGGGCGTTAACTATTGGATCAACGCTCTTTACAACTATCAGGTATCAGGTGCAGATCTTGCAATGCAGTTTGTAACCAGTAAGGAGTACAAGGATAAAGGCACGAGCAATGATCAGTTCGTTGAGATGCTCTACAGTGCATTTTTCGGAAGGGCTTCTGATACGGAGGGAAAGAATTACTGGCTGTCTCAGTTAAGCGGTGGTGTTTCCAGAGAAGAGGTTGCCAAGGGATTCGTTAATTCCAAGGAGTGGGCTAATACATGTGCCGAGTACGGTATCAGATCCGGCGGAACGCAAAAGCCGACTGTTAATATCGATCCGACTGCTGATACGTATGCTTTTGTTGAGAGAATGTACACCAAGGCTTTCAAGCGTGCATCAGATAATGGCGGACTCGAGTATTGGGCAGGACTTCTTGCCAATTACACGACAACAGGTGAAGCGGTTGCAATGGAGTTCTTTATGAGTCCTGAGATGGAAGGTTACAACTTAAGTGACGAGGAATTCCTCGAAAGACTTTATCTGACATTCATGGATCGTGAATCCGAACCTGACGGCAGAGCATTCTGGCTCAAGGAAATGAAGACGATGAGCAGAAGAGAAGTCGTTCAGTGTTTTGCGAAGAGTGAAGAGTTCAGGCTCAAATGTATAAAGGCAAGAATACTTCCTTGCTGACAGATGGAAAGCAGGCCCTCCTTTTGAAGGAGGGTTTTTTCGTGCAGTAAGATTAATATTTTGTAACAAATAAGTTGTCGCATTTATTTTATATATTTGAGGGTGATATAATACAGGTGCCATTTTGTGAGTTTGGAGGGGGCCAAATGGGGAGACGTTTGATACGCCCTAGATATCTTATTTTGGTGCTTACTACGGCTTTGCTGCTGGGGTTTTACTCGGCTGACTTAAAAGCCGCCTCCATCTTGAATTGCTCAGTTACAGGTATATATAATCAGGTCAGTGCCAGAGCGTGTTATGAGCTCATAAGGGACTGGCGTAATAATGGCGGAGATACAAGATGGTATTGGAATGAAGATAATACGACCAAGACATTCATTACTAATCCCAAGGACATAAAATACAGTTACAATCTTGAACAGATCGCTATGCAGCGAGCTATCGAATATACCATAGCTAACGGTCATAACAGACCGAACGGAGAAACTTTTTCCAGCTTTACGTATAACGGTACGAGATCTTATGGCGAGTGTCTTTTAAGGGCTACGGCAGGCTATTACGATGCTGAGGATGTATTTGTTTATTGGCAGGAGGAATTCGATCAGTTCGGAAATCCGATCTATTACGGAGGACAAGGGCACAGAAGATGCATCCTTAATCCGGATTACGACTTGATAGGAATCGCATGTGTAACGGTCAACGGATTCGATTACTGGGCCTTGGAGGTAGGTGCTGTCCTCGATGACTGTACTGTAGGTACGTACGTAAGTCCATATGTAGGAGCAATGACGAAGGAATTTGCCATCGATATGGATAAAGTTCCGCTCGATGCTATGCTGACTTTGGACGAGCAGTCGATGATATGTTATCTCGATACTCCGACATATGATCTTCCGAATGCAAGTGTAAGAGTTAAAAAGTCTAATCAGGGTATTACTAACGGAGCTCCGCTCGACAGTTCCCAGTATGAACTGACATGGACTTCGGGCAACAGCTCGATAGCGAAGATAGAAAACGGGAAGATAGTTCCGGTCAAAGACGGTTCGGTCACGATCAGTGCAGTAGCTAAGATCGGAGACAAGGTTACTTCCAATGTTGCTGCTTTGTCCGTAAAAGTCGAGAAGAGATCCATTACGGAAGCTACTGTTGTGGAGATAGCTGACAGGACATATACGGGAAATGAGATATGTCCTGAGCCTGTCGTAAAGATGGGTAATGTTACGCTTATAAAAGACACCGATTATCAGCTCGCATATAGCGACAATGTCGGTGTGAATGATAATGCGACGATCATCATCACGGGTAAGGGAAAGTACAAGGATCAGACGACGGCATCATTCAAGATCGTTCCGAGGGATATATCGGAGGCAACGGCTAATGATGTAGCATCTATTGTTTTCGATAATGAGTATCATCAGCCTGTGATCACACTGACGTATAACGGGGCTACTCTGGGGTCTTCCGATTACTCTAAGTCGGCATCTTTCTTTAAGGATGTCGGAGATTATCAGGTTACTATCGACGGTAAGGGAAATTTCTGCGGCAGCAAGACGGTGGATTTCAGCATAACGCCTAGGGACATCGCGAATTGCACGGCGGAAGAGATCGCCGATAAGGTCTATACGGGAGAAGCGATCACTCCTTTTGTCGATGTTTATGACGGGGAAGATATCCTCGACGAATCCAACTATGACGTGTCATATTCCGCGAATATAGTTCCTTCGGAAGTTACAGTAACGATCACGGGCAAAGGCAACTACACCGGAACGTTGACTACGTCCTTCAATATCGCTCGAAAAGACATCTCCACGATCGATATTGATTACGAGACTGAATTTACATACAGCGAAGGCGATCAGATAAGTCCGAGCGTTAACCTGTCGTTCAATGAGAAGCCGCTCCTCGAGAACGTTGATTACGAGTTGGAATATCCTGAGAACGTTAATGCGGGAGAAGGTCAGATAATCGTTCGCGGTATCGGATTCTTCTGCGAGGAGAAGATCCTGACGTTCGATATCGTTCCGAAAGATATGTCCGGATTTACATATGAGCCTATCGATCCGATGACTTATACAGGAAGCGCTTTGGAGCCTGAGATCGTTATCAGCGGAGCCAAGGAAACGCTGGTGAAAGATAAGGATTACGAAGTCGGATTTGCTGATAACATCAACAAGGGAACTGCGACGGCGACCATAACCGGCAAGGGAAACTACATCGGTACGATGACGTGCGTTTTCGAGATAGAAGAGAAAGATATCGGAAGTTGCGGTTCTTATGCGGTGGAAGATCAGACTTTTACGAATGCGCAGATCAAGCCGGAAGTGACCATAACCGACGGCGAGACGGTCCTTGTCGAGGGCACTGACTATACTCTGGAATACGGCGAGAACAAAGGCGCCGGAACCGGTTCCGTAAAGGCCAAGGGCATGGGCAACTACAAGGGAGAACTCGAGATATCCTTCAATATCCTTTCCAAGTCTCTCGAAAACGTTTCCGTATCGGCGATCGAAGGAGTCACCTATACAGGCGAGCAGCATACTCCGTCAGTAACTGTCACAGACGGTGAGATTGTCCTTGTCGAAAACACTGACTATGAAGTCATTTACGGCGAAAACATCAATAAGGGTGAAGGAACGGTAACGATCAAGGGAATCGGAAATTACTGTTCCGAGAGGGAAGTAAAGTTTACTATCCTTCCTAAGAATATCAACGACACATCGATCTCGGATATTGATTCGCAGATCGTTACAGGATCTCCTATCGAACCGTCGATCACGGTGCTTGACGGATCCGAGATCTTAGAAAACGGAACAGACTATAAGCTCTCCTATGAGGACAACACAGATCCCGGAACGGCTACGGTGATCATAGAAGGTCTCGGAAATTACACGGGCTTTGCAGAAAAGACTTTCCAGATCTGTGCGAAGGACCTGTCGAACCTCACGGTCGATCCTGTTCCTGCGCAGAAGTATAACGAAGGCGAGCCGGTATGTCCTGAGATCGTTATCAGAAACGGAGAGTATGTCCTTCTTGAGGGAGTCGATTACGAAGTAGCATATGATCAGAATTCCGAGATCGGAACTGCACAGATAACGGTTACGGGAAAGGGCGATTACGCAGGCGAACTTATTATCGAGTTCACTATCGCTAAGGATACGGTCTATGATCTTACCATCGAGAATATCGATCCTGTAGTCTATACGGGACTTGAGTGCGCTCCTGATCCTATTGTAAGTGACGGCGAGCTCATCCTCACGCGTGACACGGATTATGAGCTTACCTATTCGCAGAATATCAACGCAGGCACTGCTAAGATACTTCTTAAGGGTATCAATGATTATGCGGGCGAAGTCGAGCTGACATTTACTATCCTTCCTATAGACATCGAAGATCTGCAAGTAACGGGCATTTCTTCCGAGGCTGAGTTTACGGGTGAGAGCAAAACTATTGCTCCGGTGATCGTTTTCGATACATATGAGCTTCAGATGGGAACGGATTATCTCATTACTTATGAGAATAATATCAATGCGGGTACTGCTTCATATACCATAAGCGGAATCGGCAACTTTACTGGTACCTTAGAGGGAACTTTTGAGATCAGTTCTATGAGTATCGATAATCTGACATTTGAAGAGATAGAGTCCCAGGTCTATACGGGATCCGCGCTTAACCCTGATGTAGTGATCAAGAACGGCGAGATCGCGCTCGAGCTTGGTACTGACTACGAGGTCATCTGCGAAGATGCGATAGCCGCAGGAACGCATCAGGTAACTGTTAACGGAAAGGGAAACTACAGCGGAACGAAGACGCTGGAGTTCGTAATAAGTGCTAAGGATATCTCAGATCTTGAAGCTGAGGAGATAGCAGATCTTACTTACACCGGTTCTGAGATCAGGCCTGTTCCTGTCATAAAGTACGGCAAACTGGTACTTAATGATGAAGATCATGACCTGACCTATAGCGAGAACATTAATGTCGGATCGGCTTTGGTCCTCGTTGAAGGTAAGGGAAACTACAGCGGATCTGTCACGCTGGGATTTAATATCACGGCTTCTGATATTTCCGATTACGAAGTATCGGGCCTTAGTGAGAAGACCTATACGGGATTGCCTTTGATGTGCGACATCGAAGTATCGAAGGACGGAACAGTCCTTGATCCTTCGACGGATTATTCCGTTTTCTATAAGAACAATATCAATGCGGGAACAGCTGAAGTCACTATCGTCGGAGGCGGCAACTACAAAGGTTCCATCGATAAGACTTTTAATATCGCTGCCATGAGCATCGAGAATATGACGATCGAAGTTATCTCCGATGAGACCTACACGGGCTTTCCGATAGTTCCTTCCGTTTCTGTCACGAACGGCGAGACAGCACTTAACAGCGAGACGGATATTACCGTCAGCTGCAGCGATAATACAAATGTGGGCGAGGCTTCGGTACTTATCGAAGGCGTCGGCAACTACTGCGGTATCCTGAATTCCGCATTCAATATCGTTCCTAAGGACGGTTCGGCTCTTACTGTCGAGCCTGTTGAAGATGCTGTTTACACCGGCGGACCGATCGAGCCTTCAATCGTTATCAGGGACGGCGAAGTTACTTTGAGCGAGGATCAGTACGATATTTCTTATTCGAACAACACCGCCAAGGGCGAAGCTTCGATACTGATCCAATATAAGGGCAACTACACGGGAACCGGGAACGCCACGTTCAATATCGTAAGTAAGACGGTAGACAGCCTGACGATCAACGATATTCCTGAAGCAGAGTACACGGGCTCTCCTATCTATCCGACAGTTACCGTTTATGACGGTGAGACTGTTGTCTCAGAGGATGACTATAAGATCTATTTCTCGAGCAATACGAATGCAGGCGAAGCTACCATAAGAGTCGAGGGCCAGAATAACTATTCCGGTTCCAAGAACTTTACGTTCAAGATCAACGCCAAGGATATCTCCGGATTTAACTTAAGCGGTATCACGGGCGAGATGACATTCACGGGCTCTGAGATCACTCAAAGCGTGGTCGTAAGTGACGGCAACACGGATCTCGGATCATCTGACTATGACATAACATATTCGAACAATATCAATGTCGGCGAGGCTAAGGTTACCGTTGAAGGTAAGGGTAACTACAAGGGCAAGATCGAAGCGACATTCAGTATTACCAGGAAGGACTTTGGCACTGTAACAGTCGACTCCATCCCTGATCAGGCATTCACCGAGAGCTACATCTGTCCTGAGATCACCGTTAAGGACGGCAGTAGGACCTTGGTCGAGAACACGGATTACAAAGTTTCCTTCAGCGACAACAAGGCGATCGGCGAAGGTCAGATCACCGTAAACGGTATCGGAAACTATGACGGCACCAAGACCGTTACGTTCAAGATCGTTCAGAAGAACGTGACAGCACTTGATATCAGCGCCATATCGTCTCAGACATATAACGGCAGCGCCATAACTCCTAAGCCGACGGTAAAGAACGGCAATACGACCCTTAAGGAAGGAACCGATTACTCGATCTCCTATTCCAACAACGTAAATGCCGGCACCGCGACAGTCACGATCACGGGTAAGGGAAACTACAAGGGCTCCAAGTCAGTATCTTTCTCCATCTCGAAAAAGACCGTCTCCGGTCTTACGATAAGCTCTGTCTCCGCTCAGGATCACACGGGCAAGGCGATCACACCGAAGCCGACAGTCAAGGACGGAAGCAAGACGCTCATAGAAGGCACTGACTACAGACTCTCATATAAGAACAATACCAACTCCGGAACGGCAACGATAACCGTTACGGGAGCAGGAAACTATAGCGGAACCAAGGACGTCACTTTCACCATCAAGGCGAAGCCGACTCCTGCTCCGACAGCTAAGCCAACGACCCCGACGCCGACGGCAAAGCCTACTTCCGCGCCTACACCAACGCCTAAGCCGACTCCGACTGAGGCGCCTAAGGACGCTAAGTCCGACATAAGAGGCTTCGTTGAGCGTCTTTACAACTGCGTTCTCGGAAGACCGTCTGAGCCTGGCGGAATCGACTTCTGGACTGATGAGCTCTACGAATTCAGGCAGACCGGTGCGCAGGTCGCAGTCGGATTTATCGGAAGTAAGGAATTCAAGGACAGGAATACCAGCGATTCCGAGTTCCTCGACATACTTTACAGAACATTCTTCAACCGTGAACCTGACGACGGCGGCAAGAACTACTGGCTGTCCGAACTTAGAAGCGGCAAGACCCGCGATCAGGTAGCCATGGGCTTCATCGATTCACAGGAGTGGGCTGATACCTGCGCGAGCTACGGCATCAAGTCAGGCGGTTCCTTCAAGTCCAAGGTGACTATCGCTCCGACGAACCTTACTTTGGGATTCGTAGAGCGTATGTATACGACTGCTCTCGGAAGAGACTACGATACCGAAGGACGTGACTTCTGGGCTAAGCCTCTCGCGAACTTCGAGATGACCGGTGAGCAGGTGGGCATCAACTTCTTCAACAGCGCCGAGTTCAAGGGCTTCGGCTTAAGCGATGACGAGTTCCTCGAGAGACTCTATCTGACATTTATGGACAGACCTTCGGATGAAGGCGGCAAGAACTTCTGGAAGCAGTTCCTCAAGGACGGACATTCCAGGGAAGAGGTCGTTCTGGGCTTTACGAGAAGTGCCGAATTCGTTGAGAAATGTATCGAAGCGAGGATCCTTCCTTACTGATCGTAAGAAGACAATGGATAAATTGTGCTTAAAGCACAACAATATAGGTCCCGGAGCGCTTGTCATTGGTGTATCTAATCTTTTCAGTATGCTATAATAAGATGTTTAACTGATTAATAACTCGAAGGAGTACTTATAATGAAAAGAGCATTGATAACAGGTATCACCGGTCAGGACGGTTCCTATTTGGCTGAACTTCTCTTGGAGAAGGGCTACGAAGTATACGGTATCGTAAGACGTAAGAGCGTTGCAGATTACGGCAACTCCAACCACCTGGTAGGAAAAGTTACATTCATCTATGCGGATATGACAGATCCGATCTCCCTTATCTCAGCTATGAGGATCTCACAGGCAGACGAAGTCTACAACCTCGCTGCGCAGTCATTCGTGGCAACATCATGGGAGCAGCCGATCGCTACGGCAAATATCGATGCAGTCGGTGTTACGAATATGCTCGAAGCTATAAGGACCGTTAAGCCTGAAGCTAAGTTCTATCAGGCATCCACATCTGAGATGTTCGGTCTCGTTCAGGCTGTTCCTCAGTGTGAGACGACTCCTTTCTATCCCAGATCACCATACGGCGTAGCTAAGCTCTACGGCCACTGGATCACAAAGAACTACAGAGAGAGCTACGGAATGTTCGCTTGTTCCGGAATCCTCTTTAACCACGAGTCCGAAAGACGCGGAATCGAGTTCGTAACCAGAAAGATCACTAATACGGCTGCTAAGATCAGCCTCGGCCTTGCTGATCACCTCGAGCTCGGAAACTTAAGCTCCAAGCGTGACTGGGGTCATTCCAAGGACTATGTAAGAGCTATGTGGCTCATGCTCCAGGCAGATAAGCCTGATGATTATGTTGTAGCTACGAACGAGACAAGAACAGTTCGTGAATTCTGTGAGATCGCATTTAAGGAACTCGGCATCGAGCTCGAGTTCAAGGGCGAGGGCGTTGACGAGGTCGGTGTCGACAAGAAGACGGGAAAGACACTCGTTAAGGTCAACCCTAAGTTCTTCCGTCCTGCAGAAGTCGATCTTCTCATCGGTAACCCTGAGAAAGCTGAGAAGGTTCTCGGCTGGAAGCGCGAGATAGATTTCGCAGAACTTGTTAAGCGCATGGTCAGAAACGATCTCGAGATCGTAAAGAAGGAAAACGGACTTAATTGATGAGAACACTTGTAGTAGGTGCGAACGGCTTTGCCGGAACATACTTAAGACGAGAACTCGAAGATAACGGTTACGAAGTCTTCGGCGTTGATGTTGTATCCAATAATGACAAAGTCAAGGTCGTCGACATGCTCGATCCTAAGAAGGCAGATGATCTTATCGCGGAGATAAAGCCCGATATCATCTTCAATCTGGCAGGTCAGGCAGCCCCGAGTATTTCATGGGACAAAGTCCTTCTTACCATGCACCTCAATATCGATATCTCGGTAAATATCCTTGAGGCAGTTCGTAAGAACTGTCCTTCGTGCCGCGTTATCCTGATCGGCTCGGCCAACCAGTATGACGGCAGCAAGGCAGTTGACGGCGTGATCTCCGAAGAAACGCCTCTGAACTGCACATCACCATATGACGTATCGAAAAATGCTCAGGAGGACCTTGTCTTCCTTATGGCTCGAAAATACGATCTCGACGTTATCATGACGAGATCTTTTAACCACATAGGCCCCGGGCAGAAAACGGGATTCGTCGTAACGGATTACTGCAAAAGGATCGTGGACCTCGAAAACGGCAGTATCGATACTTTCACATTCGGAAATCTTGATTCCTGGCGCGACTTTTCGGACGCCAGAGATGTAGTAAGAGCATATAGGCTCCTCGCCGAAAAAGGCGAGAAGAACGAGATCTATAATGTCGGCTCCGGCAAGAGCTTTTACATAAGAGATCTCATCGGAAACCTCATCGAATTAAGCGACAAGGCCAAGGCAAAGGTTACTTTGCCGCCGCGTCTTGATGATGACAAGCTGGTTCACGTAAGAGCCGACATCACAAAGCTTCAGAAAGCGACGGGCTTTGAGGCGCAGTATGATGTTTTCGAGACCATAAAAGACGTATTGGAAGACTATAGGAAGGGTAACGGCTGATGTTAAAAGAGATCTGGGATTACAGACAGATGATCATAAGCCTCGTCAAAAAGGACCTTCGCGGACGCTACAAGGGTTCCGTTCTGGGCTTTCTATGGACCTTCGTTAACCCGTTGTTCCAGATACTCATCTACTCTTTTGTATTCGCATACATCCTTCCGACGGGCATGGAGAAATACTATCTATTCCTGTGCGTGGCGCTCATTCCGTGGATCTTTTTTCAGTCCGCGATAACGGGCGGCTCCACCTCTGTACTGTCGCAGAAGGACCTCGTCAAGAAGATCTACTTCCCGAGAGAAGTCCTTCCGATATCTTACGTAACGAGCTGTTTTGTGAACATGCTCCTTTGCTTTATCGTTGTATTTGCAGTTGTTATCGTATCGAGGACCCGCGTCAGCATCCTGGGACTTTGCTGCCTGCCGGTCATCATGATCGTCGAGTACGTCCTGGCCCTCGGGATCGCCATGATCACGTCGGCGCTGACGGTCTACTTCAGGGACCTCGAGCACATCCTCGGCATCGTCTCCATGGCATGGATGTACCTGACGCCGGTCGTCTATCCGAGCGAGAGATACGAGAAGCTGCCTTCGCAGCTGCGTTTCATCATGGAACATATCAATCCGATGTCACCTATAATCGGAGCCTACAGAACGATCCTTTATAGCGGCAAGGTGCCTGACATGACCAATATCCTCGAGGCACTTTTGCTCGGAGCGGTCTTCCTTGTCATCGGCTTTGTTATCTTCGGAAAATGCAAGAAGCACTTCGCGGAGGAACTGTGATATGGAAGAAAACTCGATCATCATCAAGAACGTGACCAAGCAGTTCAAGGTCTACTACGACAAGGGCCAGAGCCTTAAGGAGAAGATCATCTTCAAGGGCAGGAACAGGCACGACACGAGAGTAGTCCTGGACGATATATCACTGACCGTCAAAAAGGGCGAAGCAGTCGGCCTTATCGGCCACAACGGCTGCGGTAAGTCAACGCTTCTTAAGCTCATGACGAGGATCCTTTATCCCGACAAGGGCACCATCGACGTAAAGGGCCGCGTATCAAGCCTTATCGAGCTCGGCGCGGGCTTTCACCCTGACATGAGCGGCAGGGAAAACATCTACACCAACGCTTCTATCTTCGGCCTCTCGAAAAAGGAGATAGACAGCCGTCTCAACGACATCATCGAGTTCTCCGAACTCCAGGAATTCATAGATAACCCGGTAAGGACTTACTCATCGGGTATGTACATGCGTCTTGCTTTCTCCGTTGCCATCAACGTTGACGCAGACGTCCTTCTCATCGACGAGATCCTCGCCGTAGGCGACACCAACTTCCAGGCAAAGTGCTTCTCGAAGCTCAAGGAGATCAAGGCCAAGGGCACGACCATCGTTATCGTTTCACACTCCCTCGACCAGATCGAGGCATTCTGCGACAGGAGCATCTGGATCAACAAGGGCAAGATCGTAGCTGACGGCCTTCCGAGAGACATCCACATGGATTATCTCGACTACATGGGCGAGCGCAGAAACGAGCAGCAGAAGAAAGAGAAGGAAAAGCAGGAAAAAGAAGAAAAGGAAAAGAAGCGCTGGGGTAACGGCGATGCCCAGATCACCGGCGTTAAGGTGACCGACAAGGACGGCAACGAGAAGACCGTCTTCCACGTAGGCGACAACGTGAAGGTCAAGATAGATTACAAAGTCAATAAGCCCGTCAAGGACGCCGTTTTCGGCATCGGAATCTTCAGAAATGACGGCGTGTATTGCTACGGAACCAACACCAGGATCGACAGGATCGACGAGTTCGACATCGTCGAGGACGGAAGCCTCATAATCGAGATGCCTTCCGCGGATCTCTTACCGGGCAAGTACCTGGTGGATCTTGCCATCGAGTGCGACAGGGGTGTTCCTGTAGATTACTTTAAGGAAGCGTGCTTTTTCGAGACATACTCGAAAAGGGGCGACAGCGGCATAACAAGGATCGACCAGATCTGGCACATGCCCGAAAACATCAAAAAGCAGTAAGAGAGGGGAAAAGAATGAAGATAGCATTGCTCACAACTCAGATCCCTTTTGTCAGAGGCGGCGCAGAGATGCACGTCAATAACCTTCGTAAGGCTCTCGAAGAGCACGGACACGAAGTCGAGATCATAAACATCCCTTTCAACGACAATCCCATCGGAAGAGTCGAAGATCATATAGTCGCCATGCGACTTCTTAACTTAAGCGAGTCCTGGGCGGGCAAGATCGATCTCGCGATCGGCATGAAATTCCCCGCTTACCTGATCCCGCATCCGAACAAGGTAATGTGGATCCTTCATCAGCACAGGCAGGCTTATGACTTGTTCGACACAGAGTTTTCGAACATAAAAAGTGATGCCGAAGGCCTTCGCGTCAAGGACATCATCACCAATGCGGACGTTAAGTACATTTCCGAGGCCAAGCACGTCTTTGCCAATTCCGGAAACGTCGCCGCACGCCTTAAGAGGCACTGCGGTCTTGACTCCACACCGCTTTACCACCCATGTCCTGACATGGACAAGTTCTACTGCGCGGAATCCGAGAATTACCTCCTGATGCCGAGCAGGATCAACGCCACCAAAAGACAGTTCCTTGCTCTTCGCTCCCTCTCGAAAACAAGATCCGACGTCAAGCTCTATATCGTCGGAACAGCCGATACCGATTCGGTCAGAGACGAGCTTCTCAAGAACATCGAAGAGTACGGTCTCAAGGACAGAGTAAGATATTTCGATTACGTATCACAGGAAGAGAAGATCAACCTCTACGCCAACTGCCGCGGCGTAGTCTTCATCCCGAAGGACGAGGACTACGGCTACATCACGCTCGAGGCCATGGCTTCAAGTAAGCCTGTAATCACCGCCAAGGACAGCGGCGGTCCTCTCGAATTTGTAGAAGACGGAATAAACGGTTATGTCTGTGAACCTGAATCCGATTCCATCGGCGAAGCAATGGACAAGCTGGGCGAGAACAAAGACGGTGCAGTCAGTATGGGAGCCGCAGGAAAGAAAAAGATCGAGGACATGAATATCTCATGGGACCACGTAGTAAAGGAGCTTCTAAAGTATGCAGACTAAGGAAAAAGTTTCTCAGATAATCGACGAGATCGAAGATAAGAACGTAGCAGTACAAAGCCTCGTAAACGAGACAGGCGAGCAGGGCAAGGACAAGCAATTGTTCGATGACCTGGTCCTCGGCAAGAACGCCGTAACAGGCGAAGACTCTAACCTCCGCGTCGAGCTCGGCGAAGCAAACGCCCACATCGACACGACTTTGCAGCGTCAGTTCGGAGGCAACAAGTTTACCGCAGGCATCAAAAAAGTGATCTGGAAGATCTTATCTAAGCCGATCCGTCCGATGTTCCAGGAGCAGAACCTGATGAACCATCATCTCGTTGCTTCCCTTAACGAACTTAACAGGATGAGAGGCGAGCACGAAGTCGAGATCAATCACCTCCGTGAAGCGATCGTCAAGCTCAATTCCCAGAACGACTATCTCGCGAGCCGCGTTCAGTCACTCCAGAAGGTAGTCGACGAATTCGATATCCCTCACGACGGCGGCCTGTCCGACTTCGAGTACGAAGACTTCGAGAACCATTTCAGAGGTCCGATGGAAGAGATCAAGGAGCGCCTTAAGATGTACGTTCCTTACTTCAAGGACGCTGACGCACCCATCTTCGAGATCGGCAGCGGCAGAGGCGAATTCCTCGAACTCATGAAGGAAAACAACATTACCGCGAGCGGTATCGATATCTTCAGACCGTTCGTCAATAAGTGCCTTAGAAACGGTCTCGACGTTCAGTACGGCGACGGCATCTCGTTCATCAAGCACTTTACGAGCGATTCATTAAGCGGCGTTTTCGCTGCTCAAGTCGTGGAGCACATTTCCAACTCCGACATCATCGAGCTCTACCGCGAGTCTTTCAGAGTATTGAAGAAGGGCGGCTACTGCATCTTCGAGACACCGAATCCTTGCTGTGTATCGATGTTTACGGGAGCTTTCTATATCGATCCTTCCCACAGGAAGCCGATCCATCCTTTGTATCTCGAGTACATCGCAAGACTTGCAGGATTTACTGAAGTCGAGATCGTATTTACCGAAGGTTCCAGGACAACAGAGAGTCTTCCTACAATAAAGACATCATCCGTTGATAACATCGACGAAGTAAATGAAGCGATCAGCAAGCTCTCCGAGAAGATCTACGGAAGCCAGGATTACGCTATCATCGCAAGAAAGATGTAAGAGGTCTTCATGAAGAAACTGGGTTTTGTTGTTCCGTGGTACGGTGAAAAGATTCCGGGAGGCGCCGAGATGGAGCTTCGCGGCGTTACTTCACACCTTCACGCCGCAGGTGTCGAACTCGAGATTTTGACTACATGCGTCAAGCAGTTCGACAGCGACTGGAACGACAATTTCCATAAGCCGGGCACCACAGTCGAAAACGGCATAACAGTCATCAGATTTCCTGCAGGCAAGAGAAATGCCGCAGAGTTTGACAGGGTCAACAGGGTCCTCATGAGAGGACGAGTTCCGAAGATCCCTGATCAGGAGATCTTTTTCAAGGAAATGATAAACAGCCCGGAGCTTTATTCATATATGGCCGAGCATAAGGACGACTACAGCCTTTTCGTATTCATTCCGTATATGTTCGGAACTACGGTAAACGGCATCAAGGTGGCACCTGAAAAATCGGTCGTCATCCCGTGTTTTCACGACGAAGCATACGCGCACATGGATGTCCTCAAAGACGTCTACGAGAAGGTCAACGGATTCGTGTTCAATGCGAAGCCTGAGCAGGAACTGACGGAGAGACTTTTCGATATATCCAAAGCAAACAAGATCGTAATGGGTATAGGCGTAGATTGCGGACTTAAGGGCGACGCACAAAGGTTCAGGGAGAAATTCAGCATCAACGAGCCGTTCATCCTCTACGCGGGCCGTAAGGACGAAGGCAAGAATGTGCATACTCTCGTTAAGTATTTTGACGAGTACCTTAAAAGAAACCCGTGCGACATGAAGCTGGTACTTATCGGAGGCGGCAAGATCGACCTGCCGAACACCGACAGATTCGTAGATCTCGGATTTGTGGATCTTCAGGATAAGATCGATGCGGAAGCAGCTTCGCTTCTTTTATGTCAGCCATCGAAGAATGAGAGTTTCTCACTCGTTATCATGGAAAGCTGGCTCGGCAAAAGGCCGGTACTCGTGCACGAAGACTGCGCGGTAACAAAGAACTTCGCCATAGAATCCAAGGGCGGATTGTATTTTAAGAATTACTTCGATTTCGAAGGTGCGGTAAACTACATAAAAGACCACAAGGACATCGCAGACAAGATGGGCGAGAACGGATACGAATACGTTAATTCCCAATTTGACTGGGATGTGGTAACAAATAAATACAAAGAATTCTTCAAGCTTTGTACGGAGGCTTCAAATGGATAACACTGTAGACATAGAGAGAATCATGGAAGAGATCCGCGATGAGATCGTTAGGACCGGAAAAGACAACCAGCCTTTGTCCTTTACCGACGTCGAGTCCACCAAGCGTAACGGTGACCTGGACGAAGCGATCGATTATATCTCTTATAACTACGAAGTG
>JAGCGK010000069.1 GCA_017649645.1 Clostridiales bacterium
CGAACAAACGCCATTCTCGCTACAACAGAGAAATTCTATGAAGTGTATGACGTAAAAGAAGGCGACGGTATGTATATCGTGCCCGAAAACAGGATCGGAAGATGGAAATGAGAGGAAATATAAATGGGAATAATATTTAAGCACACATTAAAAAATATATTTAAAAAACCGCTTCGAACCTTTCTGGTCGTACTCTGTGTATTCGCCTGTTCGTTCATCGCACTTTTCAGTCTCGATATGTCAGGTGCTCTGGACAACCTGTTCAGGAGTGTATACAGCCAGGATGGTCTCGGAAAGACGGATGTTATCGTCTCATCCACTGTCGGAGACATGTCATTTCTCGAGGACGAAGGGCTTCCAGAATTCACCCATACAGAAGCATACGAGATCGATGATGCCATCTATACTGACATCGAAAACGAGTACTCGTATGTATTGAAAAATGAAATATCCATAATGGGTTTCGACTTTGACGAGGCCAAGGAAATGGGTATGTTCTCTTATGACAAGATCTCTGATTACGAAGTACTCGTCTCCGAGAAATTCGCAGAAAAATACGGATATAAAAAAGGCGACAAGATCACTCTTAATGACGAGTTTCATAATCCGGTTGAATTCACGATCAGTGACGTTAAAAAGGATACTTACCCTCTCTCCGAGCGTTCAGTATTGATTACGAAGGATGCGATCAGATCCATGATGATCGATCCAAAGCCAATAGAAAGCTATCTGAATCTTAAGGACGAGTCCCTGTCACAGGATATGGTCGATAAGATCAAAGACGCACACCCGACAGTGAGTGTCGTATCATTGATGGATGATCCGCAATTGCAGTTTATGATCAATGTCATCACAAAACTTACGATGGTACTTTTCGCAATAAGCATCCTGATGGTCATCTTTGTAACCATCTCGGTATCGGAAAGGATCATCTCCGAGAGAATGGCAGTTGTGGGAACCCTAAGAAGCGTTGGCGTATCGTCAAAAACGACTGCCATGATACTTCTTTTCGAAAACGCCCTGTACGGACTTATCGGAGCGATACCGGCATGCTTTTTATACTCTCTCGTCAGAAATGCTCTGCTTATGGCATATATCGGACCATCGAGTGACAACGACATCGATTTTACATTCGGAAGCATGAAGTTCTATCTTTATATAGTTGTTATCATAGCTGCTATCCTTATAGAATGTCTGTGTCCTCTTAAAGAGATCATAAAAGCATCTTCCACGCCTATCCGTGATCTGATATTCATGAACAAGGATACGGAATACAGATTCAGCAAAGCAGGAACGATCGGAGGAATCCTTTGTATTGTTATCGCAGTTATCCTGTTCTTTGTACCTAAGAGTTTTTATATCAGCCTTGCTCAGGTATTCCTCTTTGCCTTTGCTCTGTCACTTCTCTTCCCGTATATCCAATACGCGATCGGAAAGCTTCTCTATAGACTCTTCAACAAAACGAATATGCCTATAGCAAAACTTGCTGCAACAGAGGTATTTACCAAGAAGAGCACATTCGGAAGTTCGGTATTGATCACTACTTCCATCGCTTTGGCGATCATTATTTATTCCGTATCATTGTCACTCCTGGCAGTTTTGGCATCTGACAGATATGATTCAACAAACCAGATCATAACTAACGGAAAAGAAGCTTCCTACTACAGATTCGTGGAGAACCTGGACGGAGTATCGGATGTTCAGTACTTCTATGCATATTCCGATGATATATCGGTAAACGGAAAAACACACGATATGTCTCTTGCAGCCGTAGCTCAGGAGGAAGACGGAACTTTCGGACACTTCACGGCTATAAGGGAATGCGGGCCACTTGAAGATGATGAGATATCTTTTACGGATGTTCTCGCAAAGAAATTCAATGTCAAGGTAGGAGATCAGGTCGAGGTTGTCTTCCATAACGAATCCTACTATCCGATGACAAGAACAATGACTGTCAGATATATCTGTGATACCAGCAAGCTCGATGTAGGAGGAATGACCTTCATCCTGTCAAACAAGACATTCCATGAACTTTATCCGGATGAACCGAGATATATATTGTTCAATTCGGAAACACCTGACAAGACTGTTGAGTTCATCGATAAATATGCCGGAAATTATGTAGATGAAAACACAACGAGAGAAAAGGCACTTGAAGACAGCAAGACTTCTTCTGCTGCACTTCTGACAATAATCTATTTCGCTATCGGATTCGGTGTAGGAATTACATTCCTCGGTGCGGTTAGTAACCTTCTCATCGGATTTGAAGGAAGAAAGAGAGAATGCGCTGTTCTCATGTCAACATCTCTTCCGAGAAAGAAACTCAACAAACTGTTCTTACTCGAGAGTTTCTTCTCTTCAGGCATAGCACTTCTCGGTGCCATTCCTGCAGGTATCATCCTTTATAAACCGATACAGGATACCTTCGCATTCTTCTCGTTCAATCTGAAGATCACATCGGGAATCGGATCTATCGCAGGAATGCTCTTGATACTCTGGGGTGTATTTACATTAACTTCACTTTTTGTAATGAGAGCAGTCAGAAAAATGAAATTGGCAGAACAGCTTAAATACGAATAAGGAGCATATTAAAATGGAAAACGTAATCGAAGTAAAAAACATAAGCAAGACATTTGGAACAAAGAACAACCTCAACAAGGTATTGGATGACTGCAGCTTGGAAGTCAGAAAGGGAGAGTTCGTTTCTCTCATGGGATCATCAGGAAGCGGTAAGTCTACTCTTCTCTACCTTATCGGCGGCCTTGACAGAGACTTCGAAGGAGACATAACGATCGATGGTGAAAGCATCACAAAAGCTAACATGAAGGAAAAGAAGCTGACCGATATAAGACTTAACAAGATGGGATTCATCTTCCAGTTCTATAACCTGGTCCAAAACCTCAACGTTATGGATAACATCCTTCTTCCTCAGGTTGTAAAAGGTGCATCTAAGGCAAGTCTTAAAAAAGACCTTGATGAGATATTAAAAATAACAGGTCTTACGGAAAAGAAACGCGCCATGCCTGCAACTCTTTCAGGCGGACAGCAGCAGAGAGTCGCCATCGCCCGTGCAATGATCGGTAAACCTGATATCATACTTGCAGATGAGCCGACAGGTAATCTGGATTCTAAATCTACCGCAGAGATCATGGAGTTATTCAAGAAAGTTAACCAGGAACTCGGAATTACGATCCTTCAGGTCACCCACTCCGACGAATGTGCTGAATACGGTACGCGTACTATCCGCCTGAAGAACGGTAAGACGATCTGATAATAAAATCAGCGGGCTGTCTCGATCTAACTTTGAGACAGCCCTTTTTATCATTTACGTCTTATCACATAGCTTTTGATGACAGGTGCATCAATATCTTTAAGTTTGATCTTACGAAGGACCTTCTCTTTGATGAGAGGTTCAGCCATATCAACAGGAAGGAACGTATAGTAGTCCCTTCCCTTAAGCAAAGGGATCACCTTTGCACAGTCATCGATCTCAATGGGGAATCTGTGATATTTAGGAAACAGGTTGCGTATATATTCTCCGAACTCTCTTAAGGCAAAATCACACATCACATACTTTTCTTTAATGAGCTGTTTTTTAGTTATGCTTTTATACTTTGTATTGTTATAGTCTGTGACCAATACCATCTCATCATTTCTATACTCTTCACATGAAAAGCCCGCCTTATGGAGAGGAATTATCGAATAGATAACATCAAACTTATCCTCTTGAATCTCTTCGATAAGTTCCTTGGACATATCGATCGAAACGATCACGCTGCTATCAGGATTCTCATCAATGTATTTACTGATCTCTTTTTCAAGATGACATGCATAGACTGTATTCGCACAGCCTATCCTTATCGTTTCTCCGCTTTCATTCGCGATATTCGGAAGTTCTGTTTCAGTAAGATTTATTATCTTCCGGGCATATGTCCTGAACCTTTCACCTTGAGAAGTAAGTTCAACCTTTCTGTTTGTCCTCTCGAATAGCTTTACCTTAAGCTCTTTTTCCAATTCATTGATCCTGTTACTTACAGTCGACTGAGCAACGAACATGGCCTGTGAAGTCTTCGTGAAACTTCCGGTATCCGCCAGGATAAGAAAAGTCCTCATTGATTCTATGTCCATATGGTCTCCTTGTTATTATCGATTTTTTCGATTGTTACTATCAATTTAATTCGTTTTACAGATAGTATACTCCTGACTTATACTCGAATCAAACCACAAGAAAAGGAGTTTTCGATAATGAGTATTATCTTCAATGACACACATGAATTCACGGAAAGTGACCTTAGAAGGCTATTCCTGTCAGTTAACTGGGAGTCGGGCAATTATCCTGAAAAGCTTAGGATCGCCATGACAAACTACGGTTCTGTTTTCTCCGCCCGGGATGGCGACAGACTTATCGGAATGGTATGCGTAATGGACGACGGTATAATGACCGCTTATATCCAGTATGTCCTCGTTGATCCCGAGTATCAGGGCCAGGGAGTCGGAAGACAGCTTCTGAACATGGTAAAGGAAAGATACAGCGATTTTTTAAGGATCGTGATCGTCGCATATAACAATAGGGTTTCCTTCTACGAGGCCTGCGGCTTCAGCCGAGGAGTAGAAAAAAGCCCTATGTTCATCGAGAATTTCTGATCAGATCATTCTCTGTTCTTAAGTACGTCTGCAGGACTTATCCTGTTGATCTTAGCTACCAGCAACGCATTGATGATGAGATAGATGACCATTACAACTGAAAATACGATCAAATAGATGTACCATGGATAGCTAAGTCTCATAGAACATGCTACATTCGATATGAAACTCGGGTACAATCTATCCATTACGAATTTGGATAACGGGAATACAATAAGCTGACCTGCGAGCACTACTATCGTATTGCCGTTAAGGTACAGTTTACGTATCTCACCCGGACGATAACCGAATATCTTTATAAGGGATATACCCATGGAAGATCTGTCGATCATTACTGCGAGCATCAGATACATGACGATGGTAAAGATAACTATTCCTCCTGCAAAGAGCATCGTCATCAAAGGAACCATCATCTTAATGAATATTCCGGAACTCTTCTCAATATCACCTTTGGTCGTTACCGAATAAAGTTTACCTTCATCAATATTAAGTTCCTTGTCTGAGTACACAACATTAAAGTAATCTTCATCTTCACCAAACAATTCACGCATGCTGTCCAGATCCATGAATACAGTAAATCCAACGGAATAATCAGATACATCAGATACCGTAAAACAGTAATCGATATCTGCTGAAAGATCCGAGAGAATTACCTTGTCACCTTTTTTGTAACCGTACCTCTCGACCAGGGAAGAATTAATTACAGCCTTATTCTTTCCCTTCTCGGGAGCTGCATCGAAGTACTTACTGCTTCCGTCGATTCCAATTACGGAAACATCCAAAGTATACCCGTTGCAATCAATAGATAAGGACTTTAAAAATGTTCCTTCACCACCTTCCGGAACTTCCTTGTCTTCGTACTTATATAGATACATGTATTCGTATTTCGTATCAGCCGTATTATTATCACGGACTCTGGTACAAAGTATGTAGGTATTAAATCCCAGTGCGATGACCATGAATGTAATAAACATTCCGAGAAGCATGGTAATAGCTGATCTGCTCTCCCTTAACAGCTGTCTTACACCAAAAAGTAAAGTAAAGCTTTTTATCTTAAGATTAACCCTTTTGTAGTTAGTAGCAGATTGCTCATTACGAAGAAGAGATAATGCCGGTCTTGAAAGTTTGCTGTTGATCGTAAGGTAGTTTACTATCGCGCATATGATCGGAGGGATCAAAACAGAATAGATCACAAGATAAAGCGGATGCTCATGCTCATAATCAGGCACCGAAAAATAATCATAAACACTCTGTATTCTCGTAGAGATTCCGACCGGAGATATCGCTATGAGATATCCGATTATACCGCCAATAAGAGCAATAAAAGTCGGAAGCATAATGTAGTGAGTAAGAAGATCTTTCTTCTTAACTCCGAGCGAATACAATGCTCCGATAACACTTTGTTCTCTTTCGATCTGATGAACGATAAATACCGAGATAACATAAGCGAACAAGATGAGGATTATAACGCCTGCAACAAGACCGACGTTCTTATCCATAACTACGTCTCCAGCCGCGCCTTCGATCCTTATGTTATCCTTGGCCTTGATAAAAGAAGTAAGATTATCAATATCGATATCAAAGATCTCATCAATAAGATCATCTGTCTTTTCCTTCAACTCATTTGTTCCGTCAGAAAGTTCAACTGAACCGTCATAGGCTTCTTCTTCCCCGTCGGTATATTCCTTCAATCCGTCTTTAAATTCCTTAAGTCCGTCCAAACTCTTTTTAAGTTCTCTAAGTTCTTCCGAATCTGTCTTATCAATAAGATCCTTGAGGATCTCCTCATAGTTATCTTCTGTTAATTCATCTTTTACTCCAAGTGATTGGAGCTTTAATCCGGCACTTAAAAGATAAGCGTCAAAAACTTCATTTGCTCCATCAACAAGATCAGCATTGTTATCCTTAAGTTCGGATAATCCGTCCCTAAGATCCTTTGCTCCGTCACAAAGATCGCTAACACCGTTTTCCAGATCGTCGCGGTCATTTGTGATGTCTTCAATGGTTGCTTTGAAATATTGATCCTCTACCTTTTCATAATCGAAATCAAGTTCCTTGATCCTTTCTTTCAATTCATCATCAGTAATGTTATTTAATCTATATGCATAAGTATAAGTTTCGATCTTTGAAGGCAGTTCTTCCTTGATCTTTTCGTATGTTTCCGAAGATACAAAGATCAATCCGAAACTGCTACTGTCTACCGCAGGAGAACTGAAAGTCTTTAAGACCTGATCATAGTCAGGAACTGATCCGAAACCTACGACCTTGAACGATCGTCCTTCGACAACAAGCGTATCTCCTTCCTTTAAATTCTTCTCTCTTGCATAACCTTTTTCTACTACGGCTTCCATATATGATTCAGGAAGTCTTCCCGAATCAAGGATAACCTTATCAATATCTTCCCTGTTCTTGAAAACCCTTACTATACTTTCATCACTGCATGTAAGATCCAAAGAGAATGTTTCCTCTATGTATGTTCCACCTTCACTGATCTTTTGAAGTTCATCATCAGATAACGGAAGAAATGTTGTAAACTGTCCGTCTTCAACCTTGTTTACGGCCCTCATGTTTTCTGTTCCGATAAGAACGACTTCGGCCGAACCAACAATACTGACGACTAGATAAATACCGAATATTATCATGAAAAGAAGCGCCACATATCTTCCGAAGTTTTGCTTCAGATCTCTTAATATTCTTTTGCTAAGCACACTATCCATCAGAGATCCTCCAATTCTGCGGCAGGCACTTTTGTCTCGTTCATATAGTCTTTCTTGATAAGACCGTCCTTGAGCACGATGACTTTGTCTACCATGTTCTTGATCGAATTGTTGTGAGTAACTATTAGCATAGTCGTGTTGTATTTTCGGTTAACTTTTTCGAGAAGGATAAGTATATCCCTGGAAGTCTTTGAATCAAGTGCACCTGTGGGCTCATCACAAAGAAGCAGCTTCGGGTTTTTAATAAGAGCTCTTGCTATCGCGCATCTTTGCTGCTGACCGCCCGAAAGCTGGGCCGGAAATTTATCCTGATGTTCAGTAAGGCCAAGTGTATCCAAAAGCTCATCAAGATCCAGCGGTTCTTGTGCTATGTGCTTGCAGATCAGGATATTTTCCTTAACAGTCAGATTCGGAACCAGATTATAAAACTGGAATATAAATCCCAGGTTATCACGTCTGTAATCCGAAAGCTCTGAAGGTTTAAGGCCAAACACTTCTTTCCCTTCTACTTTGACTGATCCGGAATCCATCTCATCCAGACCTCCGATGCAGTTAAGCAAAGTGGATTTTCCAGATCCGCTGGTTCCCTGGATAACGCACATCTGACCTTTCTCAACTCCGGTCGTAACACCTTTCAGGACTTGAATATAACTTTCATCCTTACCATAGCTTTTCTTAACATCTTTAATCTCTAAATACATGTTTCCTCTTTTCTGTTAGCATATGCTAACCGAGTTGTAATTTTATCATTTGCGAGGTCAGTTCAATGACTTATAGGATCATTTCTCCAAAGCGTAGTTCATCCATCCCATTACGAGATGTTCGAGCATTGGTTTGATGTACTTTAATGCATCCTCTTTACGCTCAACATGAGTTACCAGATGGATAAAGGACATGACCGACAGATGCGAAAGCCAGTGTGACATGTACTTATTCATCTTAGCTTTCTTTGCCTTGGCATATCTCTCAGCAAGTCCGCCAAAGTTCTGTTCTACAATACCGATCATCTGATCGATGATGTTCTCATACTTTGAACCGGAAGCTTTTGCAAGAAGCAGCATTACTACATCTCTGTCTTCATAAAGAATATTGATGAGACTTTCTGCAAAATCATCATGGTCGCCGGGCTTATGAACATAAGTCGTAAAATCCTCAGTACTATCGGCACAAAAGTGTTCCCTAATCGCAGCCAGCAGCTTTTGCATCGGTTCTCCCACGATCGCCTCAAAAAGTCCATCCTTATCCTTAAAGAAGAAGTAAACGGCACCTGTAGTTACATCAGCTTCGGAACAGATATGCCTAAGCGAAGCTTTAGCATATCCTTTCTCCAAAAACTCCTTTTTCGCGCATAAAAGGAGTTTCTTTCTTGTTTCATTGTCGTTATTCATTTTTTACCTCAACAAATAGATAACGGTGTTACGTAACACCGTTATCTTGCTCCTGTTTTTCAGTTTTGTCAATAGAGATTTAAAGTAAATCTTTAAATCAATACTTGTATCATCACTGTTAGGCTCTATTCCCTGACAAACCTATTCTTCGTAGAAACAGTAGTCTCTATCCGGGTCAGATTTGGCCTTATACATGGCCTTGTCAGCTTTTTTGATAATCTCTGAATAATTCTTCTCGAGGCCCTTAAAAATATAGACTCCTATGCTGACGGTTAAATTCTGTTCAGTATCAGGGATACGAACATTTTGTGAAGCGCCGGTTGCTATATCTGCTGCGATCTTACGAGCAGCATCCGGATCGTCATTATCCTTTACGAAGATGATAAATTCATCTCCGCCGAAACGACCTGCCACCTCGCCGTTATTGAACTTGTTTCTTAAGTATTCACCAAGTCCCGCGATTACCTGATCACCGGTATCATGTCCATATGTATCGTTTATTGATTTAAAACGGTTGGCATCCAGTAAAAACATGATTCCTTTTGCATCTGTCCTTCCGGCAATATATTCATTGATCTCTCTTGTAAGAGCACCTTTGTTCTTAAGTCCGGTCAGATCATCAGTATCTTTCTGAATATGGATCTTTCTTGTAAGGACAAACTCTCTGATCCTGACGGCATTCGCGATCACGTTAAGAAAGCACCCGACAATGGTAAACGGAATAACGTTCATCAGATCATACATCCAGACATCGTGTGGCTTCACACCATGCATCCATATGAGGAAAACTGCCGAAGCGGAGCATAGTTCAATTGCCATGAAGAAAGGCTTGTCGATCATAAACATCGGAGCGACCAACAATACCGCTATGAAAGTTACGGCAGGACTGTCAGGTTTATTCTGTGTGATAAGACAACCGAATATAAACATCCACGAGATGGAAAGATAGATCAGAAGCTGAGCAATAAGAGAATCTTTTTTCAAGAAGAAAAAGAGAATGCTCGCAAGGCAGAAATAAAGCAATGAAGCCAGATAGAACCATCTGTTGACTACCATCGGACCGTCGAATAAAGAGACGACAAACAGGAAAAGGAAAACTACGGCGATCAATACATGAAGGATCCTCCAAACGATGAAGTTGGAAACATATGCATCTTTCTTTATCTTGTTGTATTCGTCTTTTCCGATTCCGCAGTAAAAGAAATAATCACATAATTTCTTCAATACCTTCATATTAGCCCTACCTCATAAAACTAATACTCATTTCACTCCCCCGCATATTATAACATTGTTAAAGTTTAATAGTGTTATAATGCTTCATAAGAAAATGGTGAGGAGATGAGAAAAATGTGTTTATTCTGCGATTTCGCCAATCATGAAAAGCAGGCTTTGTTCATAAGCGAGACTGAAAGGACTGTATCATTCCTGGATATCAATCCCGCAAACGAAGGACACGTTCTTATCATCCCGAAGCTTCATGTTGACTCGATTCTCGATCTGCCGAATGAATACGTTATTGATATCACGGAAGAATCCAGAAAGATCATCAGGGCTTTCGAGAAAGTATATAACGCCAAAGGTTACGGCGTAATGCAAAACGGAGGAGCAAACTGCGAGTTCGGACACTTCCATTTCCATGTCTTCCCCAGACTCGAAAACGACGGATTCGATTGGATCTATCCTAAGGGTGAAAAGGAAGTCTCAGAAAAAGTAGCAGAGAAAATCAAGGCCGCACTCTGATGATCAGAGCTTTTGGTTGAACGCGGTCTTATCACTGCTGCTATAACCTGCATTCTCATAGAACTTCAAAGTTGAAGGAAGCTTTGAACCTGTCATGAGCATCATCTTGTAGCAGTTATTAGCATTGGCGATCTCTTTGGCGTAGTCTAGGCACTTTGTGGCGTATCCTTTGCCACGGTAGTCTCCGTGCGTGACAACGTTTTCGATAAGGACATAAGGACGGACACCGTGTGTAAGATTAGGTACGACAAGGCATGTGCATGACGATACGATCTTGCCTTCTTCTTCGCAGACAATGAGATGATAATACGGATCGTTCAGGATATGATCCCATATATGATTCAGATGCTGATCATGATTAGGGACCTCTGTCTCATGAAGGAAAAGGTAAAGTTCCAATATACCGTCTAAGTCATTTCTTCTTGCTTCTCTGATCATAAAAATGCCCCCTTATAAAACATACTCCGGCACGATATCGTACCGGAGTATTAAGTCTATACTAGATCAATGTCCGGCTCAAAAATCATACGTAAGTCTTGTGAAGTTTACGTATGTATCTGAATCCTTGCCGTTAGCGGAAGCATAGATACCGATACAGCATCCTACACAGCCTCCTGCTACCTCGGTCGAAAGATTAGCAACCGATGCCTCACCGAGTTCCTTATCACCGCAGAGAACCTTAGTATTAAGTCCGTCAACGACGATGGAAACTGTTACGTTACCTGCTGCCTCTGTCTCACCGATGATATCTTCCTTACCGTCCTGGCAAAGGACCATCTTACACTTACCATCGATAACCTCAGCACGGAGATTATAAAGGTTATTCTGAAGGAGGATAAGACCTGCGCTCTCGCCTTCCCTAAGAACAGATGCATCAAATGATGCGGAAGACTTGAAGTGATGATGCTGCTGGCGGATAGCAATGTAAGAAGGACTTGCTACTGCCTTGATGTCGTCCTTACCGGCCTTGAGCTTTAAGCCTTCGCCGTCAAACTTATACATATCATCCGGATAGTTACGGAGCATCAGGAATTCGTCGCCGAGTTCCTTCATTGATGCGAAGTTATAATCCTTCTTTGTACCAGGGATAGTTGTCTTACCGTTTGTCCTTGAAGTATAGGATGTAGGATCTTTTGTAGGATCCCACTCAGGAAGATCGATCTCAACCGTTTCCGTGAGCATACCGACGCCCGGGTTAACTACCGGCCACTCATCTTCCCAGATGAATTTTGCAAGGAATGTCTCACGGCCCATTGTGGTAAATCTGTTCAAAGGACGGACTGCGAGCATTGTCATGAACCACTCACCGTTAGGAGTCTTGATGATATCACCATGACCTACGTACTTGATCGGATAATCCTTACCAAGGTGTCTATGAGTAAGGATAGGATTCTTCGGGTTACCTACATAAGGACCCCAGATATCCTTGCTTCGTGCGATCATTACTGAATGCTCAGGACCTGTACCGCCTTCAGCGTGCATAATGTAGTAATAACCGTTCTCTTTGTAGATATGCGGTCCCTCAGGCCAGATACAGCCCTTCAAAGCACCGTTCCAGACGTTCTTCTTCTCACCTGCGAGTTTCCATTCATTAAGATCGACTTCAGCGATATAGATGTACCAGTCACCGTTGTACTTAACTCCGTCCGGATTCGGATGAGTTCCGATGTAGTAACACTTTCCGTCATCATCGAAAAAGAGTGAAGGATCGATACCGTCAGCATCCTCGAGATAATGAGGCTCAGACCATGGTCCCTCAGGATTTTCAGCTGTAACGATGAAGTTACCGCCGTGAGTTACGTTAGTACAGATTACATAGAATACGCCTTCGTGGTATCTGATCGTAGGAGCGAAAAGTCCCTGTGAATGATCAGCGCCTTCCAAAGGAAGCTGGGAATGTCTGTCGAGCACGTTGCCGATCTGTTCCCAGTGAACGAGATCTTTACTGTGCATGACAGAAAGACCCGGGAAATAAGCAAATGTTGAATTACAAAGATAATAATCTTCTCCGACCGCGCAGATTGACGGATCAGGATAGAAACCCGGCATGATAGGGTTCTGAGCGTAAATAGACATAAAAGTCCCTCCGTAAAAAAGGATTATTAGTACATAGATAATACACCATTTACGGAGGGTTTAAAACTTATAACTTAAAGCGTGATGGTTATAATAAGTCTGCCGTTCTCGTAGTCTGCTCCTATGGTACCGCCATTCTCCTCGACAAACTTCTTGGCTATGGATAATCCGAGTCCCGTGGAATTTCTCGCAGACTCAACCGTATAGAACCTGTTAAAGAGCTTTTCAGTCTGAAGCTTATCCATACCCTTTGCATCATTCGCGAAAACAACGGCACCCGTGTCAGACAAGCTGACCTCCAGATCACCGTCGCTATACTTGATCGCATTGCTGATGAGATTCGAGAAAACCCTGTCGAGCTGCTGCTTATTGACCTTACGTATAACCTTCGTCTCAGTTATATCGATCTTAGGCTCGATACCTTTGTTGGTAAGAGCCGCATAAAAATCGATAAGGGTATGTTCGAGGACTTGATTAATGAGAGTTTCTTCCTTAGGAACATTCTCGTCAGATGTCATGATAAGCGAGAACTCAAAAAGTTCCTCCGTGAGCTTCTTCATATAAAGCGCTCGATCCTCGATTATCTCTATTACCCTTCGAACTTCAGAAGACATTTCCTCATCTCTCACTAACTCAAGATGACCGCATATAGCGGTCAACGGAGTTCTCAGGTCATGAGAGATATTTGTAAGTGCCATCTTCATTTCCATGTCACCTTCTTCATAGCGGTGATGTTCTTTACGAAGATCGACAAGAGTCTTATTAATTGAAGATGCGAGCCTTTTCACATCGCCGTCAGCTGAACTTACACCGATCACTGCATTTGTGTCTGTATTCACTATATCCTGAAATTGAGATGATATCGACCTTAACGACCGTTTCATAACGATCAGTTTTACAATCAAAGCGAGGATAATGATAATACAGACAACAAGTGCAACAACCATATAATTGACTCCTTTAATTCAGTTCACGTCTGTTGATCTTAAAACTCGCGATCAGTGCTGCTATAACGATCAGACCGACGGAAATGATGATCCTTACCGGCATTACGAATGAATCATCAGCATTCATAATACCGAACCACTGGCCGAGACGAAAGATGTTCTCGAACAGAGCCGTACCAATCGAAGATTCAGATAACATATTGATTGAGAAAGATGTTACTCCGAGGAAATATGATACCATAAAGTAATTGATGCAGACGACAGTCGATACTACCATATTTTTAACTCTAAGACTTATGAGGGTAATGATCGAAGCATAAGCCAGGAATGCAAACCACAATCCGATGGAAGTCACTATGAATTCCTTATCAGGTGCATATCTTTCTGTAAAAAGGTATACCGTTCCCGCTAATACCCAGCAAAGTGTCATTATCGTAACACCAATAAATGACGATGCGAATAAAGATATGATTATCTCTGACTGCCTATGTCCTGCGATGACCTTATTTCTGAATGAACCGCTCTTATATTCTACTCCGATAAAAAGCGGGATAAAAAATGAGAAGAATACCGGGATTCCCAAGCCAACTGTCCTGAACCAATATTTCATCATCTCAAATTCAACAGGTCTTATCTTAAGAACAATGAATGTGATAAGCATAGCCAGGATAAGTCCCGGAATAAAGAATATGTGCTTCATCATTCTTTTCATATTTGCTCTGATCAATGATGTCATTTATTTCAACTCCTTCCTCGAGAAAACTACGCATCCGATAACAAGACTTAAGATCGCCATAGCAAGACAACCGATCACATAAACACGGATCTCATAGGTTCTCGGCAAGCTCAGATAAGAAAAAGCAAAGTACTTACTGATGCCCTGATATATCGTTAGCTTTGTTCCTGTAATCTTGACGATCCCATCCTGCGGGAACAGCTTGTCGTTTACTCTGTTAATAACGAAGTACAAGATCACTGCGATCGCTCCAGAAGCAACATATGAAGCATTGGATTCACCGCAGATATATACGATCAATACACTGAAGATCGCTACCGCAAAAGAAGCGCTGATCCACAAAGCCATGTTCTTCAAAGTGTACATATTATCGAGATATGATTCTCCCAATACCTTTCCGAACACAAACGATATAACATATGCAACCAATTGCATAACCGTTGTAGTGATCCATGCAGTGATCACAGATGACAGGAAACATACGATTCTCGAACAGCCGCATACGAGCCTGTTTCTGATCACTCCGTTTCTTAATTCCTGACCCACAAAGAACGTGGCGATGACTGCTATGATTATTGCTGAGTAACGGCATTCAAAGTCCATGAGTAGCTTATCGGAATATATAGTCACCTCGATATCCAGAAGCCTTACTGCGAGATCACTTATGGTGGTGATAAGGATCAAGAGAGCCGGGACCGCTATCGTAATGATAAAGAAAGCTTTTGACGTGAAGAGCTTTCTCATATCAGCCAAAAGAACATTAACCAACTTTCTCACCTCCGACAAGAGACATGAAGAATCCTTCGAGGTCCTCATCATGCTCTTCTGCCGATGCGATATTACATCCGTCCTTGGAACATTCGATCGCGAGTTCACTGAAGTTGAATGAAGTGAATACATCAGCCGTGTTATCATCGATGACTGTGTAGTTATAGCCGAGACGCTCGAGTGTAATGGAAAGGAGCTTGGAATCATTTACCTTAAGTCTAGTGCTCTTACGGCATGCCTCTTCAAGTTCCTTGGCTGTCATCTCCTTAACGATCCTTCCCTGATCGATAAAGCCGTAGTGCGTGGCAAGCTTGGAAAGCTCATCAAGGATATGGCTGGAGATAAGGATGGTTACACCCTTTTCCCTGTTAAGCTTCAAGATCATCTCTCTCATCTCGATGATGCCCTGAGGATCAAGTCCGTTAATAGGTTCGTCAAGGATCAGGAAATCAGGATGGCCACAAAGTGCTATTGCTATCCCGAGTCTCTGGCGCATGCCGAGTGAGAAGTTTCTCGCTTTCTTTCTGCCCGTGTTTTCGAGACCTACAAGTTTAAGGATGTCATCGATACCTTCGTATGAAGGAAGGCCGAGATTTAGGTACTGCTGCTTCATGTTATCTACGGCAGTAAGATCCGGATAGACGGCCGGTGACTCAACGATGGCGCCCATCTTTCTTCTTATTCTAAGGATATCTTTGCTCTCGTTGGAAATACCGAGTATCTCATAATCGCCTTCTGTCGGTCTTTGAAGACCGCAGATGATCCTTATGAGGGTTGTCTTGCCTGCGCCGTTCTTTCCGACGAAGCCATAGATGGATCCTCTGGGGATCGACATGCAGACATTATTAAGCGCAGTGAAGTTTCTGTATCTTTTTGTTACTCCATTGACTTTGATCACGTTATCCATTTCTATATCTCACTTTCTTTATCGTTGACTCAATTAAACCATACGAATATTAAGAACAACGCCAAGGAAAAGTCAAGAGATAGTCAAGATTTAAATCTGAATCCGATCCCGTATATTGTGTCAATGTGATCAATTCCGTCTAGGCTCTGGAGCTTTTTACGGGTGTTACTGATGTGCTGCTTAAGAGAACGCTCCGTACAGTCAGGAGTATCGCCGCTGATCATCTCGAGAAGGTCATTTCTTCCGATCGGTTTACCTTCGCTCATCATGAGTATCTTAAGGATCGCGCTCTCGGTCCTGGTGAGCTTAACTTCGCCTCTGCTGCTCTTAACGATCAGTTTTAAAGGATCGAGCGTAAAATCACCGCAAACGATGCTCTCGTCCTGCTTAGGCTTATGCTCGATATTTCTCATCTGGACCAGTACCCTTGCCTTAAGTTCATCGATCTCAAAAGGCTTGGTTATATAATCAGCTGCACCGTTCGTGAGAAGTTCAACCTTGTTTTTAAGATCCATCTTCGCACTTACAACGATAACGGGAATATCCTTTATCTTAGGAAGGAGTTCTTCGCCCGTAATACCCGGGAGCATCAGATCAAGAAGGATAAGATCAGGCCTTTTCTCCCCGAGCAAAAGTAAAGCTTCAGTTCCGGAATAGGCCTTCATTACTTCATAGCCTTCCGACACCAAAGCTTTCTCTACTAAGTCGTTGATATATGCATCATCATCTATAACAAGAATAGTTTTCATAATCTTCTCCGAACTGATAATGCAAAGATTATATCACTTTATTCCGAGATAGTTATATCCTCGATCCTCGATAACTTCCTTGATCTTTGCTTCATCAAGGTCGCCTTCGACCTTGATCTTAACCTCGTTATCGTTGTGATTCGGCTGCGCATAGGAGATAAAATCCAATGCCTCCAAAGTCTTCTTGACCATTGCCTCGCAGTGCTCGCACATCATTCCTTCAACTTTAAGTGTCTTTTCCATGTCGTCTTTCCTTTCTTGTTCAATTATTATTTTTTCATTTATCTGATCTTTCATCGGTCTGTCATGTGATGCGTCGTGCATTTTAAACAGGTTGAGTCTTAACGCGTTCATGCATACCGTAAAACTCGAGATACTCATGGCCGCTGCGCCTATCATCGGATTCATCTCCCACACGAATGCACCCGCAGCCAAAGGTATGCAGATGATGTTATAGAAAAATGCCCAGAACAGGTTTTCATGGATATTCCTAAGCGTTTTTCTGCTAAGTCTTACTGCTGCCGCGACA
>JAGCGK010000070.1 GCA_017649645.1 Clostridiales bacterium
AAAAAACCTGCTAACAAAAATCAAGAGTTTGTTGGCAGGTTTTTCTTTGGTGCATTTTAGGCATGGCAAACAGACCGGAATCAAATCCGGTCTTTGTTTTAGTCGAAAATACTTATGCTGCTTGGTAAACCTCCATCACTCGTGCGTAGTATATGCGCAGAAACTTGTTTAAGCCCGCTATCTTGGCCTGTTTCTTGCTTTTGCCCTCAGCTTCTTTCTTCAGGATGTAGTTGTATACGGTGCAGTCTTTGGGTGCCTGATGGCTCTTGAGCACCCTCATAACCTCATAGCCAGTCTTACGCAGAGTCGACGAGCCTTTCTTGGATATTTTTCTATTAGTTCCTACAAACTGTCCGGATTCGTAAGGCGGCGGATCAATTCCAGCCCAAGCTATTAGGGCTTTGGCACTGTGCAGTCTTCTTACATCACCAATCTCTGCTATAAGCTTGGGTGCCAGCACATCTCCAACACCGCCCATTGCCCGCACTGTCGAATATTCGGGAAGACTCTTCGCAAGTTCCTTCATTCGCGATAAGATAGTGTGCATAGAACCATCAATGGTTCTTAATGTATTTATCGCTTCCAGTACTAGCATTTTGGTCGATGGAAGGCTGGACGGTAATGTGGGAATGCCATTAGATGCTAATTCGTAGACTTGCACGGCCTTGGATTCGCTCTGATGGTATTTCTTTTGTCCGGCCCATTCGTTGTAAGCTTCAATAAATTCTTCGCAGCTCATTGAAGTAATCAGATCATAGTGCCAAAACTTTTCTACAAAATCGCTCAACTTGTCTCTGTTGCTGGATTCAGTCCAACTATTGAACAAACCCTTAACACCCGGCATAACGTAATCCAATACATGTGTAAGTTCCTGTAATGCATGGATATGCATCTCCATGTAGTGACGATACCGTCTGCCTAACAACTTCAATTCCGTATACGTGGATTCTGAAGCCTCGTACCTCTTAAGTTTGAACCACTTCTCTATTCCATAGTTGGCAATGGTAATAGAATCCATCTTGTCTGTTTTAACGTTTCTAAAGTTGTTGTTCCTGGCATATTTCTTCATTACACAAGGATTTATAACGGAAACAAAATAACCTTTCTCGTCGAGAAAGGTCAGTACCGGAAGGTTATAAATGCCTGTAGCTTCCATTACGATCTTTACTTCGCCGTCCAATCTCCGTAAAAGTTCGTCTAGTGATTCCAGTGATTTCTTGTTGTGTTGCAGCTCGAAAGGCTTACAAACTACTTCTCCGTAGGGTTTGAGAATGCAAACAGTGCTCTTTTCTTTGGATACATCAATTCCCACGCTGATCATGTGATACCTCCTAAATCTGAATTTAGTAATTGTTCCAAGCCGCACTTATTACCATTCAGTTTAGTTGGTTACGCGGGAGCTGATCCCTACCTGCTTAAGCGAATGCTTATAATAAGGGGATTGGCTGACAGTTTTTATGGCGGATGCAAGATCCAAGGGGCTGTACGCCAGGCCAATTACTCCCCGTATTATAAGAAAAAGTGCAACTGTCTGAGTTAATTACTCTCTAACAATTACACTTTCTATGGTACTAAGGGGCTGTACGCCAGGCCAATTACTCCCCGTATTATAAGAAAAAGTGCAACTGTCTGAGTTAATTACTCTCTAACAATTACACTTTCTATGGTACTAAAACGGCTGTCCGAAGACAGCCGTCTGAAAGTTTCTTATAAACCTTATTACTCCTTGACACCACCAGCTGCGACACCTGAGATGATGTATCTCTGGAGGAAGCAGTAAACGATGATTACAGGGATAACTGATACGGAAAGACCGAAGTTAACGGCACCCATATCTGTGTAACGGTCACCATAGAGTGAAGATACCATCAAAGGCAATGTTCTTACTTCATTCTTTACGAGGAGGATAGATGGAGCGAAGTAGTTGTTCCAAGATCCGAGGAATGAGAAGATAGCCTGTGTTGATATAGCCGGAGTCATGATCGGCAAACAGATCCTGTTGAATGTGAAGAACTCACCTGCGCCGTCGATACGTGCTGCTTCGATAATCTCGAGTGAGAGTGACGAATCAAGATACTGCTTGATGAAGAATACCGTAGCAGGAGCAGCGATTGCAGGAAGGATCAAAGGCCAAAGTGTTCCGATCATATGCATGGAGTGCATCAATCTGTAGAAACCTGTGATGTTAACTGCTGTAGGAACCATCATGACACCAACGATAACTGCAAAGAGGGTTCTCTTTCCTCTGAAGTTATAAACCTTGATACCATAAGCGGTAAGTGCTGAGAAATAAACAGAAAGTGCAGTTGATCCGATAGAAATGATAAATGAGTTTCTGAAACCTACTGCGAAACTGAATGTAGATCTGTCAGCAAGTGTGTGATAGTTCTTGATCGTCTGACCCATATTAGCAAAGTTAGGCCAGAGCTTGAGCTTTGATGTAATAGTAGCACTATCCCATGTAGCATTCGTGATCATGTATACGAAAGGAATGATCGCAAGGATCGAGAAGAATGCAACTACGATGTAGACTAATGCTGAATATGCAGCTCTTGCTGCTTTAAGGCTCTTGAGCTTCTCAGGAGCAGGTGCGCCTGCAACAGCAGCTACCATATCTCCGTTTTCTTTAACCTCAGGAGCAGTTGTGTTTGAATTTACTTTTTCATTATCAGCCATTTGCTTTTGCTCCCTTCTTTGATGATTTAGCGATCTTCCTTGCAGCAGAAGCATCCTTATCTCTCATGATATAGAAGATAATGACTGAGAGGATAGTAGTTACGAAGAACAGGATGATAGATACTGCAGATGCGATACCTACAAGCTTGTTCTGCTGGCTACCGAACGCCTGGCTGTTGATGTACATCAATACTGTACGCGTGGAAGCAACCATTGTTCCGTTGAAGTTGATGGATGCTGGGTTACGGTTGATATTCTGTGGAATATCGAACATCTGCAAACCACCGATCATGGAAGTTACCAATGTATAGAGAAGGATTGGTCTCAAGAGAGGGATAGTGATCTTGGTGTATGTCTGGAAGGAGTTAGCACCGTCAATCTGAGCTGATTCGTACAAGGACTCATTGATAGAGGAAATACCTGCGATCAATGTGATCATTGTATTACCATACCACATCCAGAAGTTGATGAAGCAGATGATGAATCTTGTAGCCCAAGCACTCTCGAAGAAGTTATAACCCTGCTCCATTCCAAGACCTCTCAAGACGATCTGTGAAGCTGAAAGCGTACCACCTGATGAGTATGTAAACAATCTTCTGAAGAAGATAGCTACTGTAACTGATGTAATAACGTTAGGCAAGTACATCATAGCCTTCATGAGGTTCAAGCCGTGGAGCTTGATCTTCTTATCTGTGAACCATGCGGAAAGGAGAAGAGCCAATCCGATCTGAGGTACGAAACCGATGATCCACATAATAGCTGTATTTACGAATGTACCAGTAACTGTATTAAGTCTTGTCTTGCTCTTGAAGATCTGGTTGTAGTTCTCAAGACCAACAAGAATGTAATACTTCTTAGCATCAACTCTATCAAGGATTCCGTCAGGATTCTTGATCATGTCGTTAGCCTTCTCGATCTGAACCTCAACTGAACGAAGTTCCTCGAGAGCAGCTTTTCTTTCCTTCTTATTATCTTCACTAGGATCAGCTTCGAACTTAGCATTAGCCTCATCGTACTTAGCCTGTGCGTCAGGAAGAAGTGCCTGCTGTTCCTCAAGAAGAGCTTTACCCTTCTCAATGTTGTCGCTCTTACGAGCTGCATCAAGGTTCTTATAAGAATTGAAGCTGAGGACATCCTTTAATCCGAGCTGTTCTTTAACCTGATAGTATTTGTCGAAATTGAGTTCGCCATTATAAGAGATCATTGAATAGATCTGAATGCCAAGGCTGTCGAATTTAGCAGGTGCATCACCTTCTGAACTTGCTTCATAGAAGTTCTTGATAGCTGCAATCTGCATAGCTGCCTTTGTTGCTGTCTCGTTTGCCTGATACTTTGTGTCAATGTATCTTCTGAAAGCAACGAGTTTGTTCTGGAGATAATCGTCAGATTCTACGATCTGGTCACCATCTTTTACAAGAGTAGTGAGGTTTACGATACCTGCATTGTTCAATGTCTTAAGATCAGCATAGAGCTGCTCTTCGCTATCATGGAGATCTTTCTCACCTGTTGCATAATCCTGGAAATCGGAATATGAACTTAAAGATTCTACTGTTTCTTTCCATGAATTCTCGATTAAGAAATTCTCAACTGTGCTCAAGAATGGAACAGCGATCTTAGAAGGGATCTTCTCTTCTGCATCTTCTTCAGCAAAATCGATATTTGTCTTATCGAGTGTATAACATACATAGTAGAAAGAAGGATCTGTGATAGAGATATTACCAGCCTGAACATCCTTGAAATAAGACTCAACTGTGTAGTCCTTTCCGAGGTTGTCCTTGAGGTATCCGGACAAGTAATCCATCAACGCCAACTGTGCCTGGTTGAATTCTGTTGTTCCAAAGGAATCAACGAACTCTGTAAAAGCTTCACCTGTAATGATGCTCTCTTCAGTTACTTTCTCTTCATCAGCAGGAGCTGAATCTTCTTCTGATTCTGAGTCATTAAACAAAGTTTCAAGCTTGATATTTACCGAAGTAATTGTGTTTCTGTTCATGACAGTCTCGTTCTTGTAATCTTTGTACCAAGCTACGAGATCCTTGTAAGGTTCGCCTACGATAGGACTGAAATCCTGTGTGTCGTAAGCCTGCTTAACTGCGTTTGCAGTATCAACGGAGTACTTAGCCTCTCCGTCATCTGTGCTAGCATAAGCTACGATAGCATCGATACCCTCTTTGTTGAGTGGATCGAACTTATCTGATTTATCCTGGAATTTATCAAAATATTCTCTGAGACGCTTATACGATACATTGTCAATGCCTGTTCTTTCAGTGAAGTTCTCACTGTAGAGATCGTTAAGGTTCAGATAACGGTCATAGAATACTTCTTTGTTGTCGAAGCCCCAGAAGCTCGCCGTAGTTGACTTCATGTTAGCTGTACTGTAACTGAATGTAGATACGAGCGGATAAAAGCTGAAGATCAAATAAGCGATAACAAATGGTGCAACAAAGATATATCCCCACTTAGTATATGTAACGCCTTTATTGCGTCGACCTGTACTTTTAGCAGTGCCTCTTGCCATCTTCGTCACTCTCCATAATTATTTTTTGCCCAAATAATTGCGATCATAAAAAGGAAATGCGGGGCAGGGTGTTGCCCTGCCCCGCACTGATACC
>JAGCGK010000071.1 GCA_017649645.1 Clostridiales bacterium
GAGAACAAAATACTGCGCAAATGGTACGAGAGTTTCGGCTTCGTGCACACGGATTCCGTGAAGTACGATTTCTTTCCGTTCACTTGCGGATATATGGAGAAAGAGGTGTAAAAAATGAGATTGGTTTTTCCAACCTTAGAGATCAAGGATCAGGCGATCGACTTCATAAATGAGCTGCGTGAATACGGCTCCGAGATCGACGGAACAGGATCGCTCGACGAGATGTTGAGGACCGCCACTTACGAGGACTGGCTTAAGAAGGTAATCGAGGATGTCGATGTTGCAAATCTTCGTCCGGGACGCGTGCCGGCACTGACATATTTTTATGTGCGCGAGGACGACAACAAAATAGTGGGTATGACGAACATCCGTCTTCGTCTTAATGATTTTCTGCGGACCCAGGGCGGCCACATCGGATACTGCATCCGCCCGACCGAGAGGCGCAAGGGTTACGCGACGTCGATGCTCGGCGAAGCTTTGCGGGTATGCAGAGTCATGGGAATAGACAAGGTGATCGTCACTTGTGATACGGTTAATATCGCGTCGGCAAAGACGATACAAAATAATGGCGGAGTCCTTGATGCGGAATTTTACAGCGACGTATTCAAGACAGACATACAACGATATATTATCGATAATTCGGAGGAAAATATATGAAAGCAACAATAGTTTTGATAGCAGATGACGAGGCGGAAAATTACGGCCGCAAACTAATGCTCCGTGCACATCGTGCAGGCGGCATGGGATTTGAGATGGCAAGGCTTCCGCAGCATGTCTCACTAAAGCAGCCGTTCGTTATTCCTGACCTTGATCAGATGGAGAAATTCTTTGATTCTTATGCGAAAAATTTGAAGCCGTTTGATATTGAATTTGTCGGAATCCAGATGTTCCCGTCAGAGGTTCTCGGCGGAATGAAATCAGGTGTTATGATGATGGAGGCAAAGTCCTCACCTGAACTTCTAGATGCGCAGAAGAAATTGAACGAGGGATTAGTAGAGCTTTTCGGACCGTGCCCTGCTGAGCATGATGACGATTACATGTTCCACATGACTTTCGCGATCGGCGGCGCGGATTATGAGGCGTATCAGAAGGCGTACGACGAGCTCCTTAAGGATGATTATAATAGATCATTTAAGTACAGCAGGCTCGGTCTGTTCTATTACGACGACGATAACATCGTTCCTGGAAGTTATTTCTGCTACAAGATCGCTGACCTTTGATCATTTCCTTGTCGACTATCAGGATAAATGAGCTATAATCTTTGTATCTTAGGATAGATATAGAGGATTCGATAATGGCAAAGATTTTAGTTGTAGAAGACGACAAGGAGATCAACAAACTTGTTTCAGACTTTCTTATAAGTAACGGGTACGAAGTAGTATCCCTTTATGATGGTCTGAAGGCTACGGATACAGTAAAAAATGATGGTATCGATCTTGCGATACTCGATCTCATGCTTCCGTACAAGAACGGAGACATGGTACTTTCGGAGATACGTAAGATATCCAATATCCCTGTGATAATCGTGTCGGCTAAAGAGACGACGCAGAACAAGATAGATCTGCTTCGTTTGGGCGCCGATGACTACATGACCAAGCCGTTTGATCTTGAAGAAGTTCTCGCGAGGATCGAGAGTAACTTAAGAAGAGCAAGTTACAATCCTGATGCAGGAAACACACTCGAATATAATGGACTTTGTATAGACGAGAACAACAATGTTGCTTCGCTCGACGGAACGGAGTTGTCACTTACTGCCAAGGAGTTCGCGATCCTTCAGATGCTTCTTAAATATCCGGATAAGGTTTTCTCGAAGGCAAATCTTTTCGAGAGTATATGGAAAGAAGAATACATAGCGGAAGATAACGCGCTCAATGTTCATGTCAGCAATCTCCGCGCAAAACTTAAGAATATCAGTCCCGACAAGGACTTCATCGACACGGTCTGGGGCATCGGATATCGTCTTCATAAAGATTAACAAGCACCTTTCTTAAGGCTTTAGAATTTTCTTTAGAAATTCCTTAGACTTTTCTCATTTGGGGAAATAGTTTCTTTAAGCCTGTCCTTTAAACTGAGGTCATAATCGAAAACGAAAGGAAATCGCATATATGGAATCGATCGTAATGGAAACTAAGGGATTAACAAAGAAATACCGTCAGACACTGGCACTCGATAATGTTAATCTCAAACTCGAAAAAGGTAAGATCTACGGATTCATCGGTCAGAACGGCGCAGGTAAGACAACTCTCATCAGAATGATCACGGGGCTTGCTTTCCCGACTGGCGGCGAGCTCAACTTATGGGGAAAGACAGGAGACAAGGAACTTCAGGAACAGCGTAAGAGGATCGGAAGCCTCATCGAAGGTCCGGCGCTCTACCCTTACATGACAGCTTATCAGAACATGGAAGTCCAGCGTATACAAAGAGGCATCCCTGATAAGAGCATCATCGAAAAGACGTTAAAGCTCGTTGGACTTTCGGATACAGGCAGGAAGAAAGTAAGAAACTTCTCACTTGGTATGAAACAGCGACTCGGAATCGCAGTTGCACTTCTTAATACACCCGAGTTCCTGATCCTCGACGAACCTATCAACGGACTTGATCCTGCAGGTATCAAAGAAGTTCGTAATCTCATCAAGAAACTCAACAAAGAATACGGCATGACGATCCTTATCTCGAGCCACATCCTTGAAGAACTTTATAACACCGCAACGGATTTCATCATCATAGACAAGGGACGCATCATCGAAGAGCTCTCAGAGGCTGAACTTAACGAGAAGTGCAAGCAGCACATCGAGATCAAGACGATGGATCCTCAGAAGGCGATCATGGTACTCGAGCAGAAGCTCCACACCGACAACTTCAAGATCATGCCGGATAATACGATACAGCTTTATGATCATCTCGATGATCTCGAAAAAGTCGCAGGAGCACTTGCCGAAGAAAAGGTTCTCGTTACGGGACTTACAGTAACAGGCGATACACTTGAAGATTACTTCCTGAACAAGATCGGGGGTGCTTCAAATGACTAAGGTCATTAGAGCAGAAATATATAAGCTCTTCCACAGCTTCCATCTCTGGGGGATCGCGCTCGGATATTTATTCCTTAATTCGATCCTTGTGCACGACCATACAGATGAGATGAGCTTCATGAGATCAGGCATGTATCCGATACCGTTTTTGATCTTTTTCATGGTCGCGCTCGCGATCGTAATGATCGGAAACGAATTCGACCAGAGACAGATCCAGGGATACATCGCAGCAGGTCATAAGAGATTTGAAGTTTTCGCGGGAAAACTTATCGTTTATCTTATGGGCAGCATGGGCATCATGCTCGGAACGTTATTACTCGACGGTCTTGCGGGACTTCTGATCCGCGGTGAGGCAATAGACTTCGGAACGGTCCTGTTCCTGATCCCGTCATTCATTGCCATAGCTGTTGTTCCGGCATTCTTTGCATTCCTTTTCAAGGATATCGGCAAGACTTTGGGGAGCGGTCTGGTCTGCTTTGTCCTGATGATCGCTTCCGTCAATACAGCGGGAATAAGCGATAAAGCGGTCTATCTTCCTTATGGCCATTCTCTTTTGGGATATTCAGAAGCGCTTCCTGCGGACAGGACAGGTCTTCTTCTTTTGGATCTCGCATGGATAGCAGTTTTCGTTATCGGATCTTATGTTGCGGTGTGCCGCAGTGATCTGAAGTAAGTTTTCGGAGGTTAGGAAAATGGGAAATTTGATTAAAATGGAGCGTTATAAGCTCTTCCACAATATAGTATTCTGGATCCTGGTAATCGGAATGCCGGTCCTCGGATTTTTCAGCGGCTCGGGTTACCGTAATTACTACCTGGCACATGATACCACACCGGTTACTATCGAGACATTCTCCGGCGTTTATAACGCAATGATCGCAGACAGTTTGATACTTCTGGTAGCGATCTGCGGCGTGCTCGGCTGGTTCATCGGCCGCGAGTTCTCTTTGAGAACGATCTCTTCTGAAGTCGCATCGGGCAATAAGCGCTTTGAGATCTTCATGAGCAATACGGTAGTATATCTCGTTGCATTCAATGCGGTCATGATCCTCTATTCACTCATGGGTGCCGTCAGCCAGATCGGATATTTCGGCATCGGCGATCTCGGAAACAACGTTCTCAACATCTTAAGAACGACCGTCTATACGATCATCTTCCAGAGCGTTTTGTACCTCGTAGTTATCACACTCGCATTCATCTTAAGAAACGGCGTTATGACAGCCATTGCAGGACCTCTTGTTGCATTCGGCATCATGATTGCATTCAGTTCGATCATGTCTGAAGGTCTTCCTGTTGTATTGAACTTTGCAAATCCGATGTACAGATTCCGTGAGATCACGGCAATGGGCAGCTACTTCAGCATCAAAGGTATCATTTTAGTTCCTGCAATTCTGGTTGCAGTTGTCTGGCTCGCCGCATGTAGTATCATTATATGGAAGAGCTTTTCCAAGAGTGATCTTAAATGATCTTTCAGTAATGAGGTGACATGTGATCTATCTGTACATTACAATCGCTGTATTATCATGCGTAGTCATAGCGCTCCTTTACAGATATATCAGACTCCGATTGGAGATCAAAAAAATAGCTGATCAATTAGAGCAGCTGGTATCTGACAACAGCGAGAAAATGGTGGATATTTCATTCGTGGATAAGGAGTTGGAGCGCCTCGCAGGACTTTTTAATCAGTACAATGACAAGCAGCGCCAGATCGTGGCAGGAGCTATTCAGGATGAAGAATTCTTAAAGGATTCCGTCGCGAATATCTCACACGATCTGCGCACGCCTTTGACGGTCATCCTGGGCCATCTTCAGCTCATCGCCAAGACAGACCTTGATCCGGAACAAAAGGAGAGGTTCGACATCGTTAATAACAAAGCTGTGCGTATGAAAGAGCTCGTGGATACGTTCTATGAATACTCTCTGGTAACGACATCCAACACGGAGATGAAGCAC
>JAGCGK010000072.1 GCA_017649645.1 Clostridiales bacterium
GCTCTGCCTATGCCTTTGGCTCCGCCTGTGATAACTGCTACACGATCTTTGTTCTCCATAGGATCCGCCCTCGCCTTTCATCATAATGACTCGTTATGGATTTAATTATATATCACTGCCGGATCAGGTGCATATTCACGCAAATTGCCATCGTGTTATAATATCCGCGGGACAGATGGAAACATAAGGATGGATACAATATGGAAATCATAAGAACTATAATGGAATTCGATATAATTTTCGATAACTCTTGGATACCCTGGATCGTCTTCACATTTTTCTTTATCGTTGCTCTCATTACGAGACGCACCGATAACAGGATACGCAGGAGAACCGGAAACATTCTCCTTGGAGTGTCGATCCCGGGAATGCTGATCGTTTTAGTCAGCCTGCTGATGTTCATCTTTAACTTTTTCTGGATCCTCGGTCACATAAACTTTGATACTGGCAGTACCGGCGGCCTTGGAAACTGGCATGAAGATTTCGAAAACTTCTCCATCTACTTTTTCCTGATCCCGATATTGTTGTTCCCTATACAGGGTATTACATCCTTTATCTCAGGCATTCATATTCTTCGCCGGGGCACCGGAAAAGTTATCGCAGTGGTCCTGATAATTATAGGCATTGCATTAACGGCTCTTACCATTTATTTTCTGCGAGCATTCTTGTATTTTGCGGCTGACCCGTGATCACTGTCCCGGAGCATATTCCTTCATCTGACCGTGAGCACCGAATATCATCCAGTTGCCTGCGCCGAGCCTTTGCATGATCGCATTACGTTCAAGGGCACAAAGCTTCGGATCGGTATCGACTGAGGTCATGAGAACCGGCGCGTATCTGTTATACCTTGCCTGGTCAGGAGTCATTCCGTGAACGTTAACATAGATATCTCCCGTAAAAGCGAGTTTATGATCGTAGTCGATGAGAACCGTCTCGCCCGGAAGATGTCCGCCCTTGCCCTGATAGACTTCGAAGTTAAGTTCACCCACTTTAAACGTTCCGATCTGAGTAAGAGGACCTTCGTTCCTGGAAGGAGAAACGGAACCTCCGACAGAGGATATTTTCGAGAGGTCAGGAGATTCATATAAAGTGACTTCCTTGCAGATCTTAACGTATGGCCTGTGAAGCGGATTTTGCTCGCGGAAGTTGTCTTCGCCCGAAGATTCCAGAACGAAGTATTCCCTAGTCAGAGAAGAGCCGTAGATCTCATCGAACAAAGGCAGCAGACCGCAGTGATCCACATCGGCATGAGTAAGGAAGATGCGCTTAGGAATGGAATCATATGACGGAACGATCTCGCGGAAGATCTTCTCCATCTCCTCGCGGTACAGGGCGTATCCCGAGTCGATGAACATGACCTCGGAACCGCTTTGGATGATCATTGTATTACTTCCGCAGGGAGGCTCGATCACGGTGATCTTTGTTGAATCAGTAATATCGTAGGAAGTAACGCGCGGAAGGAACTTATCGCCCCTGCACTTGAACAGCAGCTCTGCGAACTTACTTATGCTCTCAAAGGTCTTATACGACGACACACCCTGCTCATCCAGTATCTGCATGACAAGATTGGAATTGACCATGAGGCCGTCGCGCTTTGACTCGGGAAGCCCCGTCAGATCCATGAGTCCCGATACGAAAGACTGATAGAAGATACTGTTGTCGAACACCCTCTCGGAATGGTTATAATCGATGACCCTCACAGGGCAGATCTCCTGCGCTTTCTGAAGGAACTCCTTAAGCTTATCGCTGCTATCCACAAAAAGCCCCATCTTAAAAGCCTGATAGTCCGATTCATTTTCCTGGGAACTTATATACGAGATATTAAGCTCATAGCTGTCGATGAGCCTTAGGACCTCAGTCACGCTTCCCGGCACATCCCTTAACATGAACTCCAGGAGCACGATACTCTTGTCATCCTTCTCATTACGGAGGTACCCGATCTTCGTCAGTTCCTCGTCAGCCTTAAGAAGCTGCTCCTTCTCACCTTCCGCATCGATAAAGAGCGTGTGCGAATCAACCGCCTTGTTATAACTTACGCGCGTGATATTTATCCCCAGGGAAGCCAGACATTCGCTGGCCTTCAGGAACGCTCCGATGTGGTTCGGCATGGTGGTTATATATGTCTTCTTCATAAGCAGCCCCTTAATCTCAGAATGGGCTAATTATACGGTCTTCCCCCGCCGTTGTCTTGCCCCTTATGAAGATTCATCAGATTACATTCATAATCCCTCTCGAAAACACACTCCCAACGCTCAGATCAGCTGCTGCTCATTGATGATAAGTTTAAACTGAAGCCCTAATTTTTCAGCCGCTTTACGGCACAGGATCATACGCCCCATAAATATCTCAAAATAATCCATTACCGAGCCGTAATGCGTATCTACCGACAACTTGAGCTTAATGATCGTATGTGCCTCGTTGATCTTAAGTTCCGACTTGGTTACCGAGTAGTTGACTCTGTCATGAATATCAAAAGTCGATTTATCCTGATTCTGGACTCTGTTACGGCGGACATCACTCTTATCTGCGAGTATCAATGCTGCAGCAAGCGCATTAACGGGAACACCCGTTCCTTCATCATGATTACCGATAGCCGTTACTACCATGCCGATCTCTTCAGGCTCATAACCCATCTCCGTCAGCATCCTGAATGCGATCAGAGCTCCCGACTGACTGTGGTCGACCCTGTTAACGAGATTCCCGATATCATGCAGGTAACCTGCGATCTTTGCCAGTTCCACAGTCTTTTCCGGATATCCCAGAGTCTTCATGATATACCCTGTCGTCTCCGCAACAAGTGTCACATGCGCGAACCCATGCTCCGTATAACCCAAAGCACTTAAAGATTCATTTGCCAGCCTGATATATGTATTGATAACTTCGTTATTCTTGATCTCTTCGTACGTCATATTTACCTCGAATGATAATGTGTTGGTTACAGAGAGATTTTATCACATGGGATCCAATGATGATGCTGATATTATCAAGGTAAAAGCAAAGAGTATGTCTCAAAACATAGTTTGGATCTTAAAAGGCAGTTTCACACTGAAGGTAATCTGCTTTTTATTTTGCGAAATCCTGAAACACCAGTTGATCCTCCCTGCTGATAGGGAGCAAATACTGGATTTTTGGCTGGAATCCAGTAAGTAATCCCTATGACCAGGGTGCTTTTTACTGGATTTTTGGCTGGAATCCAGTAAGTAATCCCTATGACTAGGGTGCTTTTTACTGGATTTTACAAGAAAATCCGGTATTCAGTCTCTGTGAATAGGGATAGATTACTGGATTTCAAAGTCACTATAATTGTCTTCAAATAAATACCGTCATATGTACCGTTATAGAACTGTACAAATAAC
>JAGCGK010000073.1 GCA_017649645.1 Clostridiales bacterium
GCGAAAAATCTCAAGCTTACCAATACGCTCAAGGCCGTGGATTATGCGATCGAAGCGCATGAGGGACAGAAGCGTAAGAAGTCGGATGTGCCTTATATCTATCATCCGCTGAACCTGGCGTGTCATGCGCTGTCAATGGATATCAAAGATGATGACGTGATCGCGGCATGTCTTTTGCACGATGTGGTGGAGGACTGTGGTAAGACTACTGATGAACTTCCGGTGGATGAGGATACTCGAAAACTTGTAGTGCTTCTGACGCACGAGAAAACGAAGCCTGAAAATCGTGATGCTGTCATGAAGGAATATTACTTCGCCATCGCTTCTGATCCTAAAGCATCCCTTATCAAGTGCATGGACAGATGCAATAACATAACGACAATGGCGTGGGGATTAAGCCGCGAGAGGATATACCGCATGATAAAGGAAACGGAGAAGTATTATCCCGCTTTGCTAGATGTTATAAAGGCGGAACCGAAGTACAATAATGCGGCGTGGCTTTTGCGTTATCAGATGGAGAGCATGCTGGAGATCTATAAAAGACTTCTTTAATGCATTTGACGGGCGAATTATTTGTATTTGCCGCGCAAATATATGTTATTCGAAACAAAGAAGTGATACATATCGTCAAATACTTAGAAAACAGTGTTTTCGAGAATGGTCATGATGGTTATAATACAGACAAGAAAACACGGAGGACGATCCTATGAAGAACAAGAAAATGATCGCAGCTTTTTTGAGTGTTTCCATGCTTATGGCTTTGGGCGGATGCGACAAGTCCGAATCGAAAAAAACGGATGATACCGAAGAAAGTGAAACAACGGAAACAACTGCTGAAGATACGGATCCGGCGGAGACATCTGAGACCAAGGTGCCTGTCGAAGAGACTGAAGAGACTGAAAAGACTGAAGATACCAAAGAGCCTGAGGAATCCACCAAGGGAACGTATTATGGAAATTATGCAGGCGATGAGAGTAAATTCAGCGATACATATGATGATCTTCGTTATTTCGCGACTAAGTTGAATGAGAGTAACGGAGATCTTCTTTACGGATTCGGAAGGAATGATACTTCGGAAGATTATTATGATCCGGTTTGGGAGTATGTCCTTCTTGTTTACGACGGTAATGAAGTCTTGGCTTATCACGATACGGACGGAAATATCGAACAGGTTGAACAGATATTCTACGGTTACGCGCAGGACGAATGGAAGCCTGAAGAATTCCTTTTCGAATATGAGGATTTTATGGAATATCCTTTCCTTGATGATTTCCCGGGTTTCATAGATGTATATGTGAATGAAATAGTTGATCCTAAGACTATTGATGATGTTCTCCCTGATGGCGGATATGGCGGACAAGTGCGGGGATTCTCAGCTGACATGAAGTATATGTATTGTCAGATCGGTCCTGAGAAGACTATCAATAAGACTAAGGAAGAATGTCTCGATCTCAAGGTGGGCGATAAGGTCAAGCTTGACGGAGAAGAGATGGAAGTTACTTCCATAGAGTTTAGAGAAGATGAGGAATCAGGGTGGGCGAACTGTTATATCATAACCCTTGGCGTGATTGACGAGGGAGGTTATTTTGTAGCCGTTCACGTTGATGAAAACGGCGCTGCGGATGATATGTCCATATTTAGTGCGTTCGGTAATCCGACATTCTCGTATTACAAGCTCTGCAAAGTTCCGATCGCTGAGGATGCGGAGATTTATTTCAAGGTCTATTTGAACGGCCAATATAAGGAGGATACGACCATCAAGGGTTCCGAACTTTCCGATTACCTTAATAAGTGGATCGATGTGTGTCCGTCATTGACAAGATATGAAAACGGTGGTGTTAAGGTCAATGGCTCTTCAGAGATCGGATATGGTATCATAGACGGAATGTCAGATCCTGCAAGGATCGAGAACGGCGAACTTGTCTATTTTAATCTGATGATATGGGACTGGTAATATGAGCATACTTATAAAAGACACCACAAGAGAAGAACGCGAGAGGATCGTGGCCGAATCCATAGGAAATATCTACGGTTCATGTGACGGCTGCATGGCTGGACTTGCCGAGATGTACCAGGACTACATCGACGGCAAGAAAGAGATCCGCGAGATCAACATGGAGTTCAATGCGCGCTATGAAAAGGGCGGGGATGGCCCTTCCAGAAGCGGCTGCGGTTACGGCGGTTAAACCCTTATTGTCGAGTGGATGAGAACGAGGACGATATGAATTCAATCATCGATCAATGGAACAAAGCAGCAAAGACTTATTCCGAGAAACAGGAGAAGTCTGCTTTTTCTTTGTCGAATAAAAGAATAGTTGAGACAAGATTCCCGAGACTAAACGGCGAGAAAGTTTTAGATCTCGGCTGCGGCTACGGATGCTACACGGATTATTTCAGATGTATCGGAGGCGATGCTGTAGGCGTTGACGGCGCTCCTGCAATGATCGGTATAGCGAGGGAAAGATATCCCGAAAGTAGTTTTATCGTGGCGGATATTACGTGTCCGTTGCCGTTTGAAAGCGGCTCTTTTGACATCGTTTTCTGTAATCAGGTGCTGATGGATATTGAAGAAGTGAGAAGTGTTTTCGAAGAATGTAAGAGGATTTTAAAGCCTGAAGGGATACTTTATTATTCGATCGTTCATCCTGCCTTTTATAACGGTGAGTGGAAGGACGGAGGAAAGCTAATTACTTCTTATATCACGCCAGGTGTCCGCTCTAATGATTTCTGGGGCGAGACGAAGCATTTTCACAGACCGTTATCATATTATTTGAATACGGCTTCTGAGGCGGGGCTGATACTTGTTCATGCTCAAGAGCCCAGCGTGTATGACGGGGAAGGGAAGAACGGAGATATACCGCTGTTCTTTTTCGCGGAGTACAAGACAAAAAAGTGATATAATGTCAGAGGGTGGCACGAGCCGGCCGGAAGGGAAAATCTTGTTTTGAGGTAAGGTTGTGGTTCATTCAGGGATTTTCGTATGGCTTATCATAAGCGCAGTGGTTATCATTGCGGGTGTGATTCTGTTGGTCTTAGCGATCAAAAAGGCTAAGAGTAAAGGTAAAAGGATCGCCGGGATCATAGGCGGAGGTATTATGATCGGAGGCGGTGCATTGCTGAGCTGCTATTTTATATTGGTCCTCCTTATGGTTTCTGCCGTCGATAACTATTCGACGTCGAGCACGAATAGATCCATCTTAAGTTTTGAATACCATACTTCCGAAGGCTACTGCTTTCAATATGAGAGATTAGCCAAGAAAGGTTTCTCCGGTGAGGCAATAGATTATTCCGAAGCGAAGGAACTTGCCGATATGATCTATTCGATTCATCCATTGAACAGCGGTGATACTGAAGACTCGGTTTATGTCCATGACGATATTGAAGTTTACTGTTTTAAGGATTCTGTTTCCAATTACCAAGGCGAGGAATATACATATTATTGTGAAGTCATCTCACGTGCCCCGGATGAAGATCTGGTCGGCATCCAATACATACGGCTCGAGCAAGATGGTGAGATTATAAAGGAACTGGGCGCAAAGCCCGTATTTGATTGATATCCAAAAAAGAAAGAGAGAATAAATTATGAGTACCAAAAAGATCGAAGGCGGCATCGCCTCTGAGTACGACGATCAGATCCTCTGGATCTCGAAGGCTGAAGCAGGAGCTGATGCTGCGCAGATCATCGACGAGATTTCATTTACTCCTTGCACGGTCACAAAGATCATCTCCCGAAGCGACTTCGCAGACGAAGATGATTACAGTGCAGCCTGCGACGAGATCATGAACGACAGCACCGCCACCTGCACAGGTGAATTCGTTACCTTTGACGACGTCTACTATGTCGAGATCGACTCGACAGGCGAAGCTGAAGAGTATGACAGCATCGATTTCGAGGATGTCGAATTCTGTTGATCTTAAATATCGAAAAAGTGTCCCGTCGTAAACCGGCGGGACACTTTGTTTTTCAGCGTAACAATGTTACAAAGTTGGAATTGCTATGATCAAAAACTCCCGAAGATGAAGTCATCTCCGGGAGTTTTCTTTATGCCTCACATTGGTGGATCTTTATTTCTTTTTTGGTTTGTACAGGTCAACCGCTGCCTGCATAACGGTCATCAATGATTCTCCTTGATTGATGTCGCCTGAACAGGTCGAACCGACAAGGTAGACTCTGCCGAATTCTTCTGTCTCGATAACAGCGTTGATGGAAACATAGCAGCCGTTTGAACCGGAATGACCGTAAGCGTGTCCTTGTCTGGCGAGCGGATAAATACCACAGCCGTATTCCATGTCATAATTCATCATCTCCGCGAGGGAAGAACTGTTCACGAGTTTGCCCGCGAAGAGAGCACGGTCGAAAGCGATTAGGTCTGCCATGCAGGTGTGGATACCTCCGCAGCCGCGTTCAAGACGACCTCCGTATGCGTATCCGTTCTCGTTGACCATTCCTACATCCCTTACTTCGTCAAAATTGGTTGGGACGCTTGTCTCGTTTTGCATGACCATTGATGTCGTGTGTTCCATTTTGCACACATCGAAAATGTTCTTCTGCAGGTAGTCGCATAATTGAACTCCTTCGATCTGTTCGATGATCATTGCCAGGATAACGTAATTGGTGTTGCTGTATTCTTGTTTTGTTCCGGGTTCGAATATGAGATCAGCTTTGTAAAGATTTTGCAAGAACTCTTCATCGGTATAACCGTCCTGCCATATCTTGTCGAAGTACTGCATATAATTATCCATTGTGATCTCTTCCCAAAAGAGTGCAGGATCATTACAGTAATCGCTGATTCCGGACTGCATGTGAAGTACGTTGTAGATAGTGATATCCTTGCCTTTTTCATATTCAGGGAAGAACTTGTCGAGAGTATCGTCAAGTGAGAGTTTGCCCTGTTCGATCAATTGGAATATTCCTACTGCGGTGAATACTTTGGAACAGGAGCCGATATCATATGTCGTGTACGGATCGATAGGCTTTCCTTCAACATTCTTTGCGTTAGGTCCTCCGAAAAGAACGATGTCATCATCTGTTGCGACCATTAAAGCACCTTCATAGCCGTAGAGGTTGGCTTTATTCTGACAGACTTCGATAAGCTTTTCATACTTCTTGTCGGGATTAACGTAGAAGTTGTTTTCTTCCTTCTTGAGTCCTTTGAGCGGGCCTGATTGACAACCAGCCAAAACTAAGGTCAAAACGACGCAAGCGGCCTTTAAGACAGTCTTTTTCATAGTGCTTCTCCTGTGTTAAACAAACATATAATACGGCTATCATACTACAAGATGATAACCAAGTAACTTGAAATCAACCTGAAATGTCAGAGGATGAAGCAAAGCGCGATAAGTATAAAAGCAAGGACGTATGTTCCGATTAGAAAGCCCTTGCCGAGTTTTCGCTGAAGAAATTGAGAGAAGGGATGAAAGCCTTTTACGTAGCAGACACATAGTATGCCGAAGATAAGGCTGGAGATGACGGAGACCCTGCCGCCGAAGAAGTTTAAAGGCCAATGCTCATATGTCCAGAGACGCTCGTGAAGGACCGCTTCAGTGATATAGGCGCCCAAAAGTTCGAAAACTGTTGCCGCGAGTCCGCTTAGAAGGATGATAAAAAACGGATTGTGTTTACGCTTAAAGATGAATGGAAGGATCAGGGAGAAAAGACCATAGATCGGAAGGATCGGGATAGGGAGGACGCCCCTGTTGACGAACTCCTTAAAGTAGACGGATGTGATGATCGTCTCGTATGACCAGCCGACAAAACCGCAGATGATGAAATCAGATATGACGATAGGGAACTCCTCCGTAAAGAAGATCCTTGGTGTGAGTCTGTGTTTTTTCTCTGCTTGGGTCATGACTATCATCCCTGAGTGTTTTCGATAGATATAATTATGAGGAAAAGAAAGCGGAATATCAATGAGTTGAGGCTATGGAACCGTAATGCTATAATATTCGACGAAGAAATAAATAAGGGGATAAACTATGGGATGGAAATTTGTCAGAGGCATATCGAGCATCTTTTTGGCATTTTTTGCGGGATTCGTTCTTTTTGAGTTGTACAAAGCCTTATCTTATTCGGGAACATATCCTTACCCGAGTATCGCAGGAGAAATTACCAATTGGTGGGATAGGTTTACTGTCGGTGTACTTATCTTTTGGCCGTTTTACATAGTGCCGCTCGTCGCGGCTGTTGTGCTTCTGATCATATCCTGCATCAAGATCAGAAAGCAGTAAAATAAGCCGAGAAAGAAGACGGGATCTGAACAGTATTGACGTTGAAGTGAGTATGATCCGTTTGTAAACTATAGGGAGAGATCATCATGAAGAATAGGTTATTAGTATCAACAGCTGTCGTACTATCAGCTGTGTTTTTCTTAGTTTCATGTTCGTCAAAGTCTTCTTCTCAGAAAGAAATAAATGTGCGACACAAGGAGCATATCGAAGAAACAGATGAAGAAGATGAAAGTATTATAACGACTACAACTGAATCTTCCGAAGAAACGTTTGAAACAAAGGAATCTGAATATTCTGAGCCTCCGGAACCGGAATATGAACCAATTAAAGTAGGCATCATCAACAGTGACCCGAACGAGTCAGGTTACCGATTGGCAAACGACAAAGATATGAAGGAAACATTCACTCCGGAGAACGGATATGATGCTTCTTACTTCTATTCACTTCATAATGATGAAATGATAGCTGCCGCATGGATGTTTATCGAGGACGGCGTTAATTATCTTCTCATAAGTCCGGCAGATATTTCAGACTGGGACGAAGTACTTCAGGGTGCTCAGGATGCCGGAGTGAAAGTTATCTTTTTCGACAGGTTTGCTGATGTAAGTGAAGATCAGTATGAAGCTCTTGTAGTTACGGATATGGAAAAAGAAGGTCAGCTCGCGGTCGAATGGCTCGATTCTCAGGAACTTCCTGAATACAATATCCTGCATCTTCAGGGTATCCTTGGTTCCACTGCGCAGATAAGTCGCGGAAGCCCTCTTGAGCTTATGGCGGAATCGGATTCTGATTGGAATATCACACTTGAGGAAACAGCCGAGTGGGACGCTGAATCTGCTAAGAAGATTGTCGCACAGGCGATCGATGACGGCGTAGAATTCAACATCATCTATGCTGACAATGACAATATGGCAAAAGGTGCTGCAGCTGCTCTTGATGAAGCGAACATTACTCACGGCGTTGACGGCGAAGTAATGATAGTAAGTTTTGACTGCGCCAAATATGCAATGGAAGAAGTCTTGATGGGCAACTGGAACTGCGAAATCCAGTGCAGTCCTTTTATGGCTTCGTACATCGATGAAATTATCCAAGGCGATATAGAGGAGAAAGTTGTTCTCGTCGAAGATAA
>JAGCGK010000074.1 GCA_017649645.1 Clostridiales bacterium
ACATTTTTTGCATATTTTCATTTTCTTGCATTTATTACTTTTTGAAAGCCCCTGCCTCCGAAGAGACAGGGACCAGGGAGAAATGCAAGACGAATGTCTTGTCAATTATTATAACTTAGTAAGGTACTTCAAAGAGCACCAGCACTCTCCGGAGATCTTGGCCCAATCGCCTTTGAGCTCCATGACCGTAACGATCGCACCGTTGTAAAGCTCTCCGACCTTGTTTGAGTCGTCGTTCTTTACTTCAGGTGTATTCCTTACGGATAAGAATGTATGGATCCCGGTAACCTTATAAGAATTATCAGTGGGTGTCGGAGTCGGTGTAGGTGTAGGCTCCGGAGGATCTGGAGCAGGAGGATCCGGAAGGACAGGAGTTGGAGACAGATAATATCCTGAGACATATCCTCCGCTTGTACCTACCCAGACCTTACAGCCATTAATATTCTCACCTTCGACGATATCCGTAGACACGAACGAATATCCGATCGCAAGCTCATCGATCTTTTCAGATTTTGATGTTGGCTGCTTACGGACCGTGAGAGGATTATACTGAGTGACAACCGTGTAAGAGTCCTTAACAGGTGGAGCAGCATCATACTTGATAAGATGACACTTTCCCCAATAGTCCCAGGAGCTTGCTTTCGATTTAACGGTTCCGTATGCGTGGCCTTTAGCCTCGACAACAGTTCCAGCATTGTCGACAATAACTCCCATGTGGGTTTTAGTCGTGTCGTTTCCGTTGAATACGCAGAGTCCGATCTTGTTTGCCGGCAGCGTGCTTATCTTTCCCTTCGAAGTACACTTGTTATAAAACGTCGTGGCTCCGAAGTCTTCTGAGGCTTTGTAGCTCGGATTTTTATTGGTCATATTGTCGGACCATAAGAACCACTTCAGAAGTCCTGCACAGTCCGTGACTCTTTTTCCATAGTCATCAGTAAATGTGCTCTTAGGCCAGCTGTCGTAATACTTCTTGTTTTGGCTCTCGCTCCGTTTTTGATTATATAATGATTCGCTCGCCACGTTTCCGAAGCAAGCGAACCAATATGGAGCACCTACGACGCTAAGACAGAACGTCGCAAGATTCTGGGCTATTCTGTCTATTGCCATGATTAAATACCTCCGATGTGTGCTTTCATGCACCACTGATCGTGTCCGATCCTTACGAAGTCATTCTTTTCTTCGAGGATCTCGACCTTATCATTCTTTTTGAGCTTTCCGATCTTATTATCGAACTTGATTTCAGGAGCTGAACGGATCTTCAGACCTTCATCCGGAATAACCACACCGATCTTCACTGTGACGGTTTCATACTTCGGAGCTTCTTCTGCAGGTGCAGCTTCTTCCTGGATCTCTTCGATGATCTCAGCCTTCTTTGTTGACTTTCTCGGAGCTCTCTTTGTCGCAGGTTTCTTGTCTGCAGGATCCTTCTTCGTCGTTGTCTTCTTCTCAGCCATTGTCTTCACCACCCTTTAAGCTCTTTTCGTAGATGTTCTTCAAAATGATTACGACAGCACCGAGAAGCGTGTCGAGTGCTGCGATCGTCGCAACGATCTG
>JAGCGK010000075.1 GCA_017649645.1 Clostridiales bacterium
CTTGGTCTCTGTCGGATTAGGATCTGAACCTCCGGGAATCTTCTCTGCATCGTAGGCAGGAATCTTCGCACCGAGAATGTCTTCTGCTTGCTGCTCGTATTCCTTGACCTCTTCAGCCTTGTTCCACATCCTTTTGAGCCATTTCTGGGAGTAATACTGTTCATCCGTCATTATCGTGGCCCTCCGATATCTGTTCCTCCGATAAGAGCTTGTTATCAATGCCAGGCTTCTGCTTTTCAAAGAGCAGTTTCAGATTATCGAGTGTAATCTGTTCTGTCTTTTCACATGGCTTCTCAGGATCTCCTATAACAATCACCGTATCTGATTTAGTCTCTACACTGAAGCTGTCGATAAGTGTCAGGATCTGCGGAACGGTAAAGAGCTTCACGTCGACAACATTCTCAAAGTGATGGATGAGTTTGTCTGCATTAGCTATCTTCATGCTGTACCTCCGGTCCAATGTTGGCCACGACCTGGCAAAGATTACTGTCAGCATGTTTTATGACATCAATCGAACGAGATTTGATAATCTGAATAGCCGTAGCGAGTTCACGAACTCGAAAAATATGCGAACGGCTACGCTTTGGAAATGTATCTATTATCTTTCTCGACAGATTGGATATATCCTGAAGGCTTTCAATATCTGTCAAAGCACCGAGCAGTGACCAGTTATGCTTCTTTAAGCGACTCCTACATACCGAGTAAGGTTCCTGGGTTAACTTGTGCATAAACTCGATTTCTTGATTTTTGCTCATACGTTACCCTCCGACTTCTTTGAATCATCACGTTCGGCTAACCTTTCGATTTCTTTGAGCGTTTCATCGATCACGTCTCTATCATCAGACGGAAACTTGAAGTCAATTGTCGCTCTGCAAACAGGACAGATTACATATCGTCTTATTCTCCTAAAACCCAGAAGGTCTTGATCTTCTGATCTTCTTACATCGTCTGATTCAATCGAAATGATCGATCTACATTCAGCACAAGTAGTTTCAAGCGGAACAGTCCAGTTATTTTTTATTATTTTCATCGCTTTTTACCTCCGATTTAGGTGTCTTCAGATCTAGCTTGATCTGTATGTCCAGGACAGCGAGCGAAGCTTCCTTTGCGAGCTTGGAGAGCTCTTCGGGATCCTCGACCGTTCCTTCGTCCAGTTCCGTCTTTATTCTTTCGAGAGTGGCATTGACCACTCTCATGCTTTCAAGCTGCAGCATTATTCATCACCTTCCTCTTCTTCATCGTCTGTCTCCTCATCTTCCTTCTGGTCTTCAATGAAAAGTGAATACAAATCTGATTCATAGTCGAAGATCTCCGGAGGAATGACTTCGGGTAAGCTGTAACCTAAAGGCTTCAAGCACTCGATCATGAACTTGTGCAGCTCTATCGTCTCTTTATCGAATCTGTAATTCCAATCAAGGAACGATGAACCGATAAGCTCGCCAACAAGCAACAGGAGCATTTGAAGGAGCATCGGGAGAGTAGGAAAGACTTCATTCCAGTATGTCTGTCTTTCTTCATAATTTTCAATCAGCTGGGCAAAGTGATAACTTGCGACACCTGTCTCACCCTTAACCATGAACTTCCAAGCCTCCGCTTCAAGCTTGAGCTCTGCTGCTTGTTTCCAATCTGATTTAGGAAGTTCCAAAATGAAGTGGCCATAAGATAAGGCTGCTTCTTTTCCGTAATGCTCGATTTCTCTCCTTTTCTTCAGCTTGGCTTCTCTTTCAAGTTCAGCTGCAGTCTTCTTGACTTGCTGCTTTTCCTTTTTCTTCTTCTTGAAGAGTGATATATAGCCTCCGTAACGTGACTGCCAGAATAAATCCTTATTCTTCTTTAAGAGCTTTTCCAAGTTCTCATAAGTGAGATCTTTCGGGTTTTCTTCCTTGATCTCGATCTCACGAACTCTCTCAACGTCTGAGGACCACATTGAAGCATTCGCATCTTCCTTGATACCGAGCTCTTTAAACCACTTTTTAGCCTGGTCAAGATTCTTGTTTATCGTTCTCTCCTGAACGGACATTCTGACCTTATATCTGAGGTTCATTGGATCTGCTGAATCCTTGAGGATCTTTTCACGCTCTTTAACATTCGGGATCTTTTCGAGCTCGATCAAGTCACCGATCGACAGCTGCCATTCTCTTTTCTGATTGATCGCCTTGTCCGAAAGCTTAGCGATCTCAAGACGATGCTTGACTGTCTTTTCCGAGAAGCCTGTCTTCTGTGATATCGACTCGACTGTCTCACCGAGGTCCATCATCATCTGGAAGCCGTGAGCCTGTTCTACGAATGAGAGGTCACTTCTCTGGATATTCTCGACTAACATGATGCCGACCTGTTCACGGTCTGAAAGTCCTTCAGCAATAACACAAGGAAGCTCATTGAGGATCCCATCTGATGCAGCATAGCGTCTGTGTCCGATAAGGATCTTATAACCCTCTTTGTCCGGAACTATTGTGAGGTTCTGCATGATGCCGTGCTCAAGGATCGAGTTTCTGAGCTCTGAAAGATCGCCCAGGTCTTTTCTCGGATTATCCGGATGCGGATGCAACAGGTCTCTCCGAATCATAACGATGTGATTTCTGCTGCTAATCATATCTGTATTCATGTCTTTTTTTCTCCCTTAAAAATCTTATTGTTTTTGATATAACTCCTGCCGTTGGAGTTGATGCAGTATGTTGTTCCGTGTCTCTTATCGACTACGATCGAGAGCTTCGTCTGATCTGATTTAGGTTTTTCCATCTTCAAGCTCCTCCAGTCTGATAAATATCGTCCCTTTTTCTGCGTTATACTTAACGACTCGGAGGTCTGCGACCTGATTATCGTCTTTCCAGAATCTAAGGTTCGTCATCACGTCCTTGATCTCCTTAACGTAGTTATCGCAGTCGGGCTTTGTTGTTTTGTACGTTCCCCAGATCTTCTTCGGCTGCTTGATGTCGAAGTAGAGGATCACCGTCAGTCTGATCGGTTTCTCGAATGGCTGCTTCGGTCGGTACCTGTTCATCTTCAGCGTGAGTAAGTTCCTCAATGCCTGGACCGATGGCTTTCGGTAGTGATCGATATAAGGCAGGATCTTTCCTTGAACTTTCTTATATCTGATGCACTCGCCTTTCATTTGAGCAGTCGTGCGAGGTAAGCCTTCCGGGAAGTGCAGATAAAATTCACTTTTCATAAGGCAAGCAACCTCCCAGATCATCAGATTGTGTCGTTTCAGGCCAGCACTCGTTTTCAAGGTCGATCATGTCCTGACAGATATGGTCCAGAAAATCTTCAACCGATACACCATCCGGGATAACAGTGACTTTTGCCCTCTTTGGTGCCTCGATCTGTGGCAAATTACACTCTGATTCGTTATAAACAAGCTCAGCTCTGGCCATTACGTTGATAAGGTCTGCAGGTGTAGGAAAGAATTTTGAGGTTTTCATGTGTAATTTGGCTGCTTTTACTACCAAATTGGTGTCATATTCCCCTAAATTCATCTCCCAAGCTGAAACCATAGATGCAGGATCCGAAATCTTAACGAGAGGGTAATTAGCTCTAATAAGTGAAAGTATCTTGATAACGTCTTCTCGTGTCATACAAATCCCTCCTCTTTTAAGAGCTCCGTGAACTCATTCCCGGATGAAAGCTGGTGAGTGGTGTTCGTGTTTCCTTTTTCCCAGGTCCTAACAGCTGCCTTCCAGTCCTTCATCTTGTTTTTGCCGACCATCCAACCTTTAGACTCATAAAAGTCAAAGAACTTCTCAGGATTGACACCGTTATTTCGCTCCTGGCAATAAGCTTTGACCTCTGAAGGAGTTGGTGGAATAAAAACAGATGGGATTTTCTCTTTTATACTTTTCTCTATATAGTTCTTACTCTTACTCTTACTCTTA
>JAGCGK010000076.1 GCA_017649645.1 Clostridiales bacterium
CAAAAGACCGTGGTGACCATCGTCGAGAACGGCATCAAGTATGATGTGGATGTGGAAAACGGTCAGAAGACGGGGTTCTTCCTCGACCAGAAATATAACCGCGAAGCGATCTCCAGGATCGCGAGGGGAAAGACGGTCCTCGACTGCTTTACGCATACTGGGTCTTTTGCACTCAATGCGGCGAAGGGCGGCGCCAAGCACGTTCACGCAGTTGACGTGTCGGAGCTGGCGGTCGAAATGGCAAAAAGAAATGCCGACATCAACGGACTTACGAGTATAATGAGTTTTGAAGCTGCCGACGTGTTCGACCTTCTTCCTAACCTAAGAAGCGGCGAGTATGATTTCATCATCCTTGATCCGCCTGCGTTTACGAAGTCGAGACAGACTTTTGAGAACGCCAAGAGAGGTTATAAGGAGATCAACTACCGCGCGATGAAGGCCCTACCGAGAGGAGGCTACCTTGCCACATGTTCGTGCTCGCACTTCATGGACGAGGGAAGCTTCATCAAGATGCTGGAGTCGGCGGCAAAAGACGCGGGCGTAAGGATCAAGCAGATCGAGAAGAGACAGCAGTCGCCTGACCATCCGATCCTTATGAACGTTACGGAAACTGACTATTTGAAATTCTTTATCTTACAGATATTTTGACGGAGGCTATATGCAGGAAGCAAAGATAAGATTCATCAAACTCGACCCGAAGGCACAGATGCCTACATACGGAAGCGAGTTCGCAGCAGGAGCAGACCTTTATGCTGTGCTCGAAAAAGATATCACAATCAACCCTAATGAGACCGTCATGATCGGCACCGGAATCTCATGCGAGATCCCGGTCGGCTTCGCGGGACTCATCTACGCGAGATCGGGACTTGCCTGTAAAAAGGGACTGGCACCGGCCAACAAGGTCGGAGTGGTCGACAGTGACTACAGAGGCGAGATAAAAGTCGCTCTTCATAATCACGGAACTGAACCACAGACCATCGGCTGCGGTGAAAGGATCGCGCAGCTGGTCATCACTCCTTTCCTAAGGGGCGTTTTCGAAGAGGCAGAAAGCCTTGAGGAGACAGTTCGCGGAGAAGGAGGATTCGGTTCGTCCGGAAGATTCTGATGAGAAAAGAAGCAATAAAGAAGACCGCGCTCGCGGGAATAATGATCGCCGTGGCGGTCGTAGGAAGTTTGTTCTCTTTCCCGATCCTGGGAAGCAGATGCGCACCCGTGCAGCACCTGGTAAATATCATCTGTGCCGTGTTCCTCGGACCCTGGTACGGATTGGCGGTAGCTTTTATCGCGAGCCTTATAAGAGTACTTCTGTCTCTCGGAACACCGCTGGCGTTTCCGGGCAGCATGTTCGGAGCCCTTTTAAGCGGACTTCTTTACTCGAAGTTTAAGAAGATCCCGCTGGCCGTCATCGGAGAAGTATTCGGAACGGCGGTCATCGGAGGCCTTTGCGCATACCCGGTCGCTATTCTCGTAATGGGAAAGGACGCGGGAGAAATCGCATTCTACGCATATGTGGTCCCGTTCCTGATCTCGACAGCGGGAGGTGCGGTCATCGCATCGGTAATACTCCTGGCTTTGCACAAGACGGGGATCATCAAAAAGTTCAGAGGTGAATGATATGTTCGGAAAGTATCTGACAAACACCAGAAAACAAAAGCCAATGATACACTCGATCACGAATTACGTGACCGCCAACGACTGTGCCAACATGCTCTTCGCGTGCGGCGCATCGCCTTGCATGACTGATGACGCGGACGAAGTCGCCGATATCGTCGGCCTGAGTTCCGGCCTTACGATAAATCTCGGCACCCTTAACGACAAGCGGTTCGAGGCCATGATCTTAGCCGCGACCGCAGCGGGAAGGTCCGACAAGCCGATCGTCTTTGATCCGGTCGGAGCAGGCGGCTCATACGTAAGGACCTCGAGAGCCGAGCAGTTCCTGTCGCTTTCGAAGCCGACCGTTATCCGCGGCAACCTTTCCGAGATCAAGGTCCTCTCGGAGGTCAAGGTCAACAACAAAAAAGTCTTCGGCGGCCTTACCCGCGGCGTCGACTCGCCCCTCAATGATTTCAAGGCCTCAATAGATTGCTCCGTAGGCCTCGCGAAAAAGACCGGTTCCATAGTAGTCGTCTCCGGCTCGGTTGATGTCATTACCGACGGCAGCTCCATCCGCTTCGTAAATAACGGCGACGAACTTCTTACATCGATCACGGGCTCCGGATGCATGATGTCATCCGTCATCACCGCGTTCGTTTCCTCGAATCCCGATAACGCTCTGGACGCTGCGACAGCGGCAGTCTGCGCCATGGGGATCTGCGGTCAGATCGCCGGGGAGAGGATGGGCGACAAGGACGGCAACGCCAGCTTCAGAAACTACCTCATCGACGCGATGTTTAATCTCGATGAGAAGACAATCGACCGCATGGAAGACGTGAAGATCCAGGAGGTCAAAAATGAGGATAACTGATGATGAGCTCTTGCTCTACGCCGTAACCGACAGCAGATGGACAGGTGACAAGACTCTCCTTCAGCAGATCGAAGAAGCCTTAAAAGGCGGCGTTACTTTGGTACAGCTTCGCGAAAAAGACCTAAGCGAAGAAGAGTTCCTCGAAGAAGCCAAAAAGGCAGTCGACCTCTGCCATTCCTACGGCGTAAAACTCATAATAAACGACAGCATCGATGTCGCCCTTAAAAGCGGCGCCGACGGCGTTCACGTCGGCCAGTCTGACATGCCCGCCGGAAAGGTCCGTGAGATCGCGGGTGACAAGCTCATAATCGGAACTTCCGCAAAGACCGTCGAGGACGCCAAAAGGGCACAGGACGAGGGCGCGGATTATCTGGGCGTCGGCGCATGTTTTGGAACATCCACCAAGGGCGATGCCAGAAAGATCGACCTGAATGTTCTTAACGAACTGTCGGAGGCAGTCGATATCCCGATCGTCGGAATAGGCGGCATCACCAAAGAGAACATGGGCGAGCTCAAGGGAAGAGGCATCAAGGGTGTCGCACTGGTATCCGCGATCTTTGCAGCAGAGGATATCGCTAAGGAGTGCAGCGAGCTCAAGAAACTTGTTAAAGAACTGGTGTAATTAGTGAAGTCACACACGAAAATCATTTGATGTGCGCGTTTTTTCGAGAAAAATAGCTATAAAAAATCACTTCCAATATTGACACGAAGGTCTAAAATAGAGCAGGTGTCTAAAATATTATAATATTGGAGAAGATAATGGCTGCACAGATTATAGCGGTGATAATATTCGTTTTGATGTTTGTCCTCATCGTTACGGAGAGGATCCCGAGACATTTTGTAACACTCGGCTGCGGAGCGCTCATGCTCATCGTGGTCTTCGGTATCTGCATGAGATCCTCAGAAGCAGTCATGGAGACTCTTAATCTCAAGACTTTCCTCGACTCCAATTTCTGGCTACTTACTACCGGTGAGGAATCTTCCACCGGTATCAACTGGGCAACGATCATCTTCATCTTCGGAATGATGGTAATGGTCGAAGGCATGGCCAAGGCGGGCTTTTTCAGATGGCTCTGCCTCGGTATCGCAAAGGCCGTTAAGTACAAGGTCCAGTCGATCTTTTTGACATTCATGATCATGTCATTTATCCTTGCAATGTTCATCGACAGCATCACGGTAATCCTTTTCCTTGCTGCTGTTACGGTCGAGCTTGCACAGCTTTTGAAATTCTCACCTGTTCCAATGATCATCGCAGAGATCTTCTGCGCTAACCTCGGAGGCTCCGCTACAATGTGCGGTGACCCGCCGAACATCATCATCGGAACTTCTTTGAGCTATTCTTTCGGACAGTTTGTAACAAACACCGGTCTTATCGCAGTCATCTCAATGGTGTTCGTAGTTCTGTACTTCTACATCGTTTTCAGAAAGCATCTTAAGAGCGACCTCAAGGGCGAGAAGATCAAGTACCCTGAGCCGAAGGAAGCTATCACTTCCAAAAGAAGCTTCGCAGTTAGCTGCGTCATCTTCGGCATCGCAGTAGTCCTTCTCGTAACCCATGCTCAGACAGGTCTTACGGTTGCTACTATCGGTATCCTTGTTGCAGTCCTTACACTTATCTCAACACCTAGACATGCCGTCGAGCTCTTGAAAAAAGTCGACTACGAGACACTCCTGTTCTTCATCGGACTTTTCATAGTTGTAGGCGGACTTGAGCAGACAGGCATCCTCGAACTCATCGCAGGCTTCATCGCCAAGATCTGCGGCGACAAGGTCCTCGTTATGATCGCCATCGTTCTCTGGATCTCGGCTATCGCGAGTGCATTCGTTGACAACATCCCGTTCGCTGCAACAATGATCCCTGTTATCAAGACATTGTCTTCAACAATGGGCGTTGATCTCTCGATCCTTGCATGGACACTTGCCATCGGAACAGATATCGGAGGAAGCGCTACTCCTATCGGTGCTTCGGCAAACGTTGTCGGTATCTCGGCTGCAGCCAAGAGCGGACACCTCATCGGATGGGGCAAGTACTGTAAGTACGCTGCGCCTGCAACGATTATTGTAATTGGAATCTCAATGGCTATAATTTATGTTAGATACTTCTGATATTCCCTTCGCGGATAAACGAGAGGAGAAGACATATGGACAAACAGATCATCATATCCATCAGCCGTGAGTACGGTTCCGGTGGACACGCAATTGCAGAAGACCTTTCCAAGCGTTTTAATATCCCTCTTTACGACAGCAATCTCCTGGAGATAATCGCTACCGAGAAGAATGTTGATAAGGACAGTCTCAAGCAATATGACGAAGTTCCGAGAGTCAGACTTTTCACCAGAAAAGTAAAGGGACAGACAAATTCCCTTGAAGAGAACGTAGCGAACATGCAGTTCGAGTTCCTCAAGAAAAAGGCCGACGCAGGTGAATCTTATATCGTAGTAGGACGTTGTTCCGAACATATCCTTAAGGATTATCCTTGCATGGTCTCCATCTTTATCCTCGGAAGCAAAGAAGCAAAGATCAAGCGTATCATGAATCTCTTCCACCTGAGTGAAGATGACGCCATCGACAAGATCGAGCGCGAGAACTTCAGAAGAAAGATGTATCACAACTACTACTGCAAAGGTAAGTGGGGAGATTCCAGAAACTACGACTTCTCCATCAACGACAGCATCCTCGGTCTTGAGGCAACAGCCGACATCATTGAGGATTACGTTAAAAAGAGGATGGAATTGATGTAACAGATAAGCAGATGCCTCAAAAGTGATCTCACTTTGAGGCATTCTTTTTGCCCAAAAAACATCAACCTTGTTCCTTAAGTTCCTGTTGTATTCCAAAAAATCCAACCTTAAGTTTTGTTCCCAAAATCCCAAAATGATAAATCCAACCCTAGGTTGGAAAAATGAAGAAGGGCGCAGCGAAACCCTAAATCAGCACAAACTATAAGGGCTGTCTCAAACTTGTCATTTGAAACAGCCCGTTAGTTACTTTTTTACTTCGTATCAGATGTAGTGTGGTTCGACACCCTCAGGACGGAGGATCTCAAAGTCGACCATCTCGACTTCTTCCTCAACCCAGTCAGGTTCCTTCTCAGTACAGAACTCGCAGTCACAAGGGATAACCGAGAAATAGTTACCGCCGCAGTATGCGTAGTTTGTGAATGCTCTGGAATAACCCGTGAATCCGATCGCATTATAGTAGACCATGTGGCAGTCGACCTCGCCTGCCTCGACCATCCTGTAAGCTACTACGATAGCCCACTCGGAATCGAGAGATCTTGCGAGATTACATTCGCCTGTTTCTCTGTCAACGACAGTGAACTGGCCCGGTCTCTTAAGAGTGGAGATAACATTCTTGGTCGGCCAGGACTTGCAGTTTACTCTGTTAAGGACAGTGCATGCTACAAGAACTTTGTCCGTGATGTTCTCATCGCTGTCAGCACCTTCGCCTTCAACGACTCTTGCAAAGAACTTAAAATCATCTGTGGAAAGACCACAAGCATATGCCTTGACCTCTGTAGGAAGGAAATAGCGCTCTGAATCAGTAGCATACTTCCACATAGTCTCGTAGCGAGCCTCGCGTTCTGCCTTGGTCTCATACTTCATTGCGGCATTTACTGGTTCGGCTGTCAGGAATGATATGATGCCGAGAATTACGACCGCTGATAAAATCTTACTTCTTAAAATAACGATTAACCCCCAACGTCTTTTTAAAAAAGTAAACATATAATACAACGGTTTTGACCCAAAAATCAAATAATTTTTTAAACATGTCATATATAGGTGATATTTAGCCTCAGACCACTAGATATAGGATACTGCCTTATTTTTGCAAGTTGTTCCGGGATCTCTGTAATGTATTTCATTCTTATGGTTCTCGAAAAAGATGGGAAATATTATAGGATCAGGGAACTTTCTAGAAAACATAGAGGGACAGCGGCATGAAAAAGATAATTGCAGCAGTACTGGTATTGACACTGATCATCTCGATCTTTGCAATGGACTGGTTCGTACATAAAGATTATAAGCTCGATAAGGAAACGGGCGTAGTGACCGTAAAGGGCGAGTTGGATGCACGGTTCTTTACTCACTTTCTCAACGATGAACGCGTTAAGAGTATCGTGGCAGAAGAAGGATGTGTTCTTCCTGAAAACTGTAATTCCCTTTTTTACCGGGCAAATGTGAAGATGCCCAATCTCCGAAGTATCGACCTGTCCGGAGCGGACACTTCAAATGTGAATGATGCCTGCAAGATGTTTGCCTCCTGCAGTGGCCTTACGACACTGGTCATCACGGGATTTGACACGTCAAACATTACGAATATGTGCGGAATGTTTGATGGGTGCACTGATATTGAATCTTTGGATCTTGGCAGTTTTGATACATCGAGAGTTACGACAATGGCAGGAATGTTCCAGGGATGCGAGAGCCTGGAGACTTTGGATCTCGGAAGTTTTGATACGTCAAATGTCGAGTCTATGTCGAATATGTTCAGCGGTTGCGGCAAACTGAAGACTTTGGATCTCGGGAATTTTGATACATCAAAGGTCACGGACATGTCAGATATGTTCAGTGACTGTAAGGATCTGAGGGAGATCAACCTGACGTCGTTTGATACGTCTTTAGTGTCAGAGATGGACAGAATGTTTTATGGATGCCGTTCACTCTCCGTTATCGATATGTCGAGCTTTGACTCTTCAAGCCTGAAGCAAATCTGGAATATGTTTCAGTTTTGCACGGTTCTTGAGACTATCTATGTGAACGGAAGATGGGAAACTCCGAATATTGATACGGATATGTTTGGCGGGTGTTATCAGCTCGTCGGGGGAGAAGGATGGCATTACACCATAGCAGTAGAGCAGAATCTGCACTTCAAATATGTTGGTGACAGTAAATATGCCAGGGTGGATCAGGGAGAAAACGACCCGGGATTCTTTACTTTAAAGGAGTAATTTATTTATCGTCCCGAATCTGATAGAATGTACGGAGTGTTTTTGTAACGGAGGAATTTATAAATGGCAAAGATAATCCTCACCGGAGACCGTCCTACAGGCAGACTTCACCTGGGACACTACGTAGGTTCTCTCAGAAGGAGAGTGGAACTTCAGAATTCCGGCGAATTTGACAAGATATTCATCATGATCGCAGATGCTCAGGCACTTACCGATAACTTCGATAATCCGGGCAAGATCAGAGACAATATTATCGAGGTCGCTCTCGATTACCTTTCGGCAGGACTTGATCCTGAGAAGGTCAACATCTTCATCCAGTCAGAGGTAACGGAGCTTACCGAGCTTACTTTCTACTACATGAACCTGGTAACTCTCTCGAGGCTCGAGAGAAATCCTACCGTTAAGACGGAGATCCAGATGCGTAACTTCGAGACCAGCATCCCGGTAGGCTTTCTGAACTATCCGATAAGCCAGGCATCCGACATCACTGCTTTTAAGGCTACTACGGTTCCTGTAGGCGACGATCAGCTTCCTATGATCGAGCAGGCCCGTGAGATCGTCCGTAAGTTCAATTCCACATACGGCGAAGTCCTCGTTGAGCCTGATGCACTTCTTCCGAATAATTCCGTATGTTCCAGACTTCCGGGTACAGACGGCAAGGCCAAGATGAGTAAGTCCCTCGGCAACTGTATCTATCTTTCTGATACTCCTGAGGACATCTCGAAAAAGGTCATGAGCATGTTCACCGATCCTAACCACCTTAAGGTCAGCGATCCTGGTTCACTCGAAGGCAACACAGTCTTCACATATCTCGATGCTTTCTGCAAAGACGAGCACTTCGAAAAATACTGCCCTGATTACAAGAACCTTCAGGAGATGAAGGATCACTATCAAAGAGGCGGTCTCGGCGATGTTAAGGTCAAGAGACTTCTCATCAACGTACTCGAAGATGAGCTTGCTCCGATAAGAGCACGCCGTGCCGAATACGAGAAGAACATCAAGGGCGTTTACGATATCCTCAAAAAGGGAACGGATGCCGCTAAGAAAGAGGCGGCACAGACACTGTCAGAGGTCAAGGCGGCGATGAAGATCAACTACTTCGAAGATCCGTCACTCCTTGAAGGATGGCAGGAAAAATACAACGGATAAGACCAAAAGCGGGAAATTCGATAGTGAATTTCCCGTTTCTTAATTGGAGAACTGATGGACGGAAACACATTCTATTTCTGGTTTGAGCCCCACATAATGGAGTGGCTTCAAAAGACTCTGGGAGAATTCGGAGGAATGCTCGCGAGATTCTTTACCATGTTCGGTGAAGAACTGGTCCTCATCGCCATTCTCGGCTTCATATACTGGTGCTGGGACAAGGAATACGGAAAGATCATCGGAGTAAATATCGTGACCGGAATATGTGCCAGTATCCTTCTTAAGAACATTGTGCTCCGTAAAAGACCATACATGGTTCACGATAACATCAAGTGTCTTAAGCCCATCGATGATACCGCCGATGCTTCCGACATAAGCGCGCAGGGCTATTCCTTTCCGAGTACCCATTCGACCAACAGCGCCTGTGTCTATACGACACTGCCTTTTATGTTCAGGCATAAGATCTTCAAGATCCTTGCAGTCATACTTCCCCTTATCGTCGGCCTGTCGAGGATCATGCTCGGTATGCATTACCCTACGGATGTTCTCGTGGGATGGGGACTCGGCGCTGTCGTCGGTATCGGTCTTACGATCCTTCAGAAAAAACTCAAGCGCAGATGGATACTCTATCTGATCATCTTCCTTATCAGCGCTGCAGGCATCTTCTACTGCAGAACCGAAGACTATTTCACCAGTCTCGGGATCATGATCGGGCTGTTTTTATCCATGCCATTCGAGAAGAGATTCGTTGATTTCAAGAATACAAGAAACCCGCTTTTCTGCATACTGAGAATAGCGGGTGGATTCGTTATCTATCTTGTCTTAAATGTCGTTCTGAAACTTCCATTTTCCGACGAGTTCTTACACGCTCAGGAGATGCCGTCATTCCTTTTCAGAACGCTCCGCTATGCGGTGATCGTATTCGTTGCCATCGGCATCTATCCGATGCTGTTCAAACCTGTTGAAGGCAGGATCACAAAACTTTGGCAAGAAAGGTCTTCAAACGCTCGTTCGTAGGATTCGTGAAGATCTCGTCAGGTGTTCCTTCCTCTACGATCCTTCCTTCATCCATGAAGATAACGCGGGATCCTACTTCTCTTGCAAATCCCATCTCGTGGGTTACGACTACCATTGTCATGCCGTCGTTGGCGAGATCTTTCATAACATCCAGAACTTCTCCGACCATCTCAGGGTCAAGTGCCGATGTAGGCTCGTCGAAAAGGAGCACGTCCGGGGACATACAAAGAGCCCTTACGATGGCGATACGCTGCTTCTGACCGCCTGAGAGCTGTGACGGGAATGCGTTGCCGCGGTCACCGAGAGCAACTTTATCAAGCAGTTTCTGAGCCTTGTTCTTTGCGTCCTCTTTGCTCATTTTCAAGAGCTTGATCGGAGCAAGTGTCATATTGTCGATGATGGACAGGTGAGGGAAGAGATTAAAGTGCTGGAAAACCATTCCCATCTTCATACGAAGCTTGTTGATATCGGTCTTCGGCGACGTGATATCAACTCCCTCAAAAGTGATCGATCCAGCGGTAGGTCTCTCGAGAAGATTGAGTGATCTAAGGAAGGTCGACTTACCCGATCCCGAAGGTCCGATGATAACTACTACCTCACCTTTTTTGATATCGGTCGTGATGCCGTCCAATGCCTTGATGGCACCCATGTTGTAATGCTTACATAAGTCCTTTACGGAGATCAATACTTCATTATCGCTCACTGTTTCTCAGCCTCCTTTCGAGAATGGATACGAGTTTGCTGAAGAATACGACTATCAGGAGATAGATCGCAGCAACAGCGAGGAGTGGCATGAATGCTGAATATGTACGGCTTCTTATGACGTCACCGCCACGGGTGAGATCCTGGATACCAACGTAACCTGAGATGGACGTCTCTTTGATGAGAACGATAAATTCGTTAGCGAGTGCAGGGAGGACATTCTTGAATGCCTGCGGGATGATGATATATGTCATCGTCTGAACGTAGTTGAAACCGAGTGAACGTCCTGCTTCGAACTGACCGTTATCGATGCTCATGATACCGGATCTGATGATCTCGGCAACATATGCTCCTGAGTTGATACCGAAGGCCAGAACCGCGATCATGATCTGGTTGGTGGACGACGCGAAAATGATGTAGTAGGTGATCATGAGCTGAACTACTACCGGAGTTCCTCTGATGATGGTGAGGTACAGTTTAACGATCGTATTTAAGACCTTAAGCAGGACTTTGCCGAATCCCGGTCTCATGTCGTTTATCGTCTTGTCATGAGAAGATCTGATGATGGCAGCGACAACGCCCAATGCGATACCGAGAAGTACCGCGAAGAAAGTGATCTCGAGAGTAGCTCCGAGACCTTTGACGAGGTACATGTATCTCTTGTCATCTATAAAGTTGAGAGTAAAATCATCCTTCAGTTGTTGTAACCAGGATGGAAGTGCAAGAACAACATATGGTACTTTGCATCCGATATACATAGAAGAACCCCCATTACTTCTTTTTATAACAGGCTTTCATTGTAAAAAAAATAAAGGCGGAAATAAAGTACTTTCCGCCTTTTTTAATTTATTTGTTAACTACGGATCAGCCTTCGGAAGGGATGTATTTCTCGATGATGGCTGGGATCGTTCCGTCATCTGTAAGTTCCTGCAAAGCCTTGTCGACTTCGTCACGGAGCTCAGTGTTGTTCTTGTTGAAGCAGATAGCATAGTCCTCAACGGAGTAAGGTGTCTCGAGGATCTTAAGTCCTGAGTTAGCTGCTACAAAGTTCTTAGCAGGCTCATTATCGATAACGACAGCATCGATCTTGTCAGAGCTCAATGCGATAACTGCATCGTTACCCTTTGAGAAACGAACGACCTTGTCAGCGTTATCTTCACCTAAGTCATCGGAGATATAGATATCACCTGTTGTACCTGTCTGAACACCGATGCTGTATTCGCCGCTCAGGAGAGTATCGATATCCGTGACAGGAGAACCTTCCTTAACGATGATAGCCTGGATACCTGTAGCATATGTCTTTGAGAAGTTAACGCTCTGCTTACGCTCGTCGGTAACTGTCATACCTGCCATACCCATATCGTACTTGCCGCTCTGAACACCTGCGATAATGGAAGCGAACTCAACGTCCTGGATCTCGAGTTCCAGACCGAGCTTCTTGGCGATAGCCTCAGCGATCTCGGCATCGATACCTACGATCTTGTTTCCCTCGTAATACTCATATGGCTGGAAGTAAGCGTTCGTTGCCATGATGAGCTTGCCCTTCTGCACAGTAATGCTCTTTTTGGAGGAGCAGCTTGCAAATGCGAGGCCCATAGTAAGGATAAGACCTGTTGCGATAATCTTGGATAGAATCTTTTTCATAACATGCCTCCAATACAAATTTGTAAGATTTTTCCCACAAAATAATTCTATCACACGAATGCAAGTAACGGCATTTCCGCTCTTTTTCGAAAATGGAATTATGAATATTTATGTCGCACCTGTAGCCCTATTTTGACCGTGAAGACAAGGTAACATATTGTTGAGGTAAGTTTTGTTTACTTTTTTCGAAAAGGAGAACGGTTATGAAAAGTAAGAAGATCTTTGTAACAATTTTGGCTTTGGTACTTGCTATGTCAATGTTCGCAGGTTGCGACAGCGGTTCAAGATCCAAGTCCGGCAAGAAGTCATCCAAGAGCGAATCCGAAGAGGAAGAAGATGAGGATGACGAAGAAGACGATAAGGAAGAAAAGAACGGCAAGGAAGACAAGAAGGATAAAAAGGATAAGGATACAGACGACATAATGGATCCTGAAGAAAACAGTATTATGGACAAAGAAGAAAAGTTTGAAGGCTTTACAGATCCGAACATCAAGGCAATGGCTGAGGAATACGAAGCCATGGGATATGTAGTAGAGCCGGTTACGGCATCAGAATTCGGTGCACAAGATTATAACTACGTTGAAGGTTTCCGCATGTACTCGGAGGAAGATCCTGATACATTCTTCGGTTGGGCTAAGTTCGATTCATCCGAAGACGGAATCGACTTCGTAAACGAAGTCTGGATCGCTAATTGCGAAGGCTATATCGCTCACACATATTACGAGAACTATCTCACATTCTTCATTGACGGATTGTACGGCGGTTCAGTAAGCTATGGCGGACTCATGGAATATGTTCCATATGAGGGCGACGGCCGCGAGAACACAGCATCTCCTGAAGATTTCGATGATGCAGAAGTAGCTGCTCTTTGCAAAGAGTATCAGGACAAGGGCTTCAAAGTTCAGTCTGAGAGCTATTACGATAACGCATTCATGGCATACGGTGTTGATGAGAATCGTGCTCACATCCAGGTCCTTTGCCGTAAGTTTGATGATAAGGATTCAGCAGTCGCTTACCTTGACGAGTATTACTCCTCCACATCAATGACGGAGATCACAATGACAGACAATGCTGACGGTTCCGTTTCCGTTCAGATCGACGATACAACAGGAAGCCTTGTAACATTCCCGATGGTGGGAACGATTTCTGAAAGCGGCTTGGTCGTTCTGACATATCCGGAATAAGATCGAAAACCAATACGAATAATTGATCATCAGTTCCCTCTTTGCAGGTTTTGCATAGAGGGAATTTTAACGGGGAAAATAAACAGTTGGTAATCTTACTAAAAATATGACAATAAAATAGGATGTTTGTAAGATTGACCCTCCAAAGAATGCTGTGATAGATTCCAAGTATATACTTGACCATCAGCGAGGGAGGATCGTTGCTTTGCAGACAGACAGACAAATAAGAGCCGCTAGTCTCTTTTTATCGATAATCTTCATTCTTTTATGTTTTCCACATACAGTCGGTGTTTATGCTGAAACAACAGAGATAAAGTACTATTCTGTTCAAGACTATAGCTATGAAGTGTCTTTAACTGTGCTCTCTACTTGGCAGGATCATGCAAATATAGATCTTACTATATCTAATAATGGTGAAACTCCTATTGAAAATTGGTATCTTACCTTTAATTCTCCTTATCAAATAGAAAATATCTGGAATGCTTCAGTTGTTGAAGCAGATGCTGACGGCACCTGTACGATAAAAAATGCAGGCTATAATCAGGATATTCCCTCAAACTCACAAGTAACGGTAGGAATGACATTATCTTCAGTTGACTCAGAAGTAACGGAGATTTCTTCCTGGTATCTCCTTAACATGAAAGAAGCAGAAGTAGACGAAGAAAAGTATTCGTTCACATACATAGAGTATTCATCTTGGGGAACAGGTTTTTCGGGGGCCTTTATACTCTCATCGAATGAAATAATCGAAGATTGGTTAGTAGAGTTTGAATCTGATTACCAGATTACTAATGTCTCTAATGCAGTTATGTATGTTGAAGATAGTCTATATACATTGAAAAATGACGGTAATACCCAGAATATTTATCCCGACAATCCGATAACGATCAGTATTCAGGGTGTTCCGACTGAAAACGAGATTCTCTGTACCTATGAAATGAAGGACATAGTTCTTGGTTATTCTTTGGATGAAGATTCTAATGAGAACGGTATTCCTGATTACCAGGATTTCATCAATGAACAGGAAGGAATAATCTCAGTAAACCCTACTGATGTTCCTACTGATACTCCAACTATAACGGATGAACCAACTCCAACAGTCGAAGAACCTGACTATTATCTTGATTCCGACGAAGACATGCTTACTGATTATGTTGAAGAGTTTTATGGAACTGACAAGAACGATCCGGACAGTGATGATGACAACTTAAGTGACTATTTTGAGATCATAATGGGATACGATCCGAACAACGGTGACAGTGACGATAACGGAATCCTTGACGGAGACGAGGATTACGATAACGACGGAATAACAAACAGTGAGGAAATAAGACTTGGTATAGAGCCTCAAATGGAGGATTCTGACCTGGATGAACTGTCTGATTATGATGAGATATATGTCTACGGTTCAGATCCTGCATCTGAAGATTCCAATAATGATGGGATAACTGACGGAGATGCTGTCTTTTTAGGCCTTGATCCGATATCTGAAGATTCTGACGGTAACGGAATACCGGATAATCAGGAAAAGATATATCAGGATATATCAACAGAAATCTCAGAGATTGAAGCAGAACTTGATGTTATTAAAGAAGTCAAAGTTGAGGGTGATATTACTAACAGGATCGATACTGTTTTAACAATAGAAAATGTTTATGGGAAGCATGAGTACTCGTCTGATGTTCCTGCACAAGTAGGTGTTCCGATAAATATCGAATGTGAAAGTGATTTTGGTGAACTGACAGTAACTTTTTACTACGATGAAACGAAGCTTGGACAAACCAACGAAGAGGATCTCGGAATATATTGGGTTGACGAAGAAACAGGAATGCTGATTGATATTGATTCAGAAGTAGACGAGGAAGCTGATACCATCTCTTTTGTAACAGATCATCTTTGTGACTGGATCTTAATCGATAAGAAAGCCGACAGAGAGTTTTGGATGGGAATAGCCAAATACTTTAATGTGAAAACGGATCCAGCCAAATCAGTAACCAGAGAGGGAACCATATATTTCCTTGCTGTTCAATTCGGAAATCTTGTTTCTGATGAAAATAAGACAAATACCATGAGTGCAATCGCTGACCTGATGGGATATATCGGTGAAGAAGACAGAGTGGTTGTCTATGCATATAATTCCAGCAACGTAAGGGATCAATACAATTATCTTATTTTTGGAGATTGGATCGAAGAGGACGGCATTCAAGTAACGAAGTTTTATAAAAAAGAAGAAAGCGGAGATCTTCTTTTACACCTTCATAATCTTTTCTTTGGGGACTATAAAGAAAATTACTATGCCAATCTTATGACAGAAAATGGAAATGACGGTAAAGAGATCGATTATGAAAATTACTGGTATCTGGAGAGCAATCGTATCGAACCTGAAAAGGAGGCTTTGGCATCTGAGACAGCCACAAATATAATCCACAGATTGTTTTGGATGCATTCCAGTTGTCAATTCAGGATCAAACTTCATGATTCTGACGCATCTTCAAAAGAGAAAGATGCTTATGATCGTTCTCTGAAAGAAAAGTACAGTGAATCAGATGACTACTATTTTCACATAAAGGATCATGAAAATGTCTTTGTTATATTTGCTAATGGAAAACAGACGATCACAACTGATAATGAATCTCCTCTTGAACCTGACGGATTACATTATATCTCCAAGGCTGATCTGATAGAAAATGAGCTGTTTATAGTGAATACCGGAAAGACAGAAGAAAAATCCGTTTTAGACCTGAACCAGGCGATGTATAAAGTTGAGAAGGGATATGAGTATGGAGTCTGGCCATATACTCACGGTTGTCTCATTAACATGGATGGAACAGATTTCGGGTCGGAATTCAAAAGAATGAGAGAGGGACTTGATGAGGATCGAGACGGACTTAGTGATATATATGAGAAGACAGGCATGTTAGGTGCAAACGGTAAACTGATTACTTCTAATCCGGATAAAAGCGATTCTGACGGTGACAGTCTGACAGACGGTCGGGAAATGGGCAAGGAGTACACGATAGTTCTGGAATCTGTTTATAACAAGGAAACAGGCAAATACACTTCCAAGATGGAGGTTAACGGAGTCCCTGTTGAATACGGATTCAACGGAAAACGTTATGACAGATTTTTCAAATACGGAGAAGGAGTATGGACTTTATATAGTTATAAATCCAATCCCGAACTTGAAGATACCGACGG
>JAGCGK010000077.1 GCA_017649645.1 Clostridiales bacterium
CCTCAGATGGTGCCTGCTTAATACGGCAAAGAAGAGCACCAAGTCGGACAGCATAGAGATGATCCAGCCGGTGAAGATTCAGGCAAACAGAAGGATAGACGGTGCGGTCAGTTTACTTAATGCCTGGGTAGGATTCGTCAAACACTATGATGATTTTATAAGATACATAAGATGAAAAGGAGCGTAAACATGAGCTTTTGGGACATTTTCAGGCCGCTTAAATCGGCTAAACAGACACGATGGAGAGAGCTGGGAGCATATACAGCCATCTTTTCACCGTTCGGGCAGAATATGTGGCAATCTGACCTCGTAAGGTCATGTGTACGGCCTATCGCAGAACATACAAGCAAGGCACATGCAAACAGTTCAAGACCGGAGATAGCGAAGATCCTGAACACAAGCCCGAACATGTACATGAACGGCAAGGACTTCTTAGCAAAGGTCAGGCTGTGGCTTGAGATCAAAAATACAGCATTCATATACATAGCAAGGGATAACACCGGCAAGGTGACCAGCTTCTATCCGGTACCTTATGCAAGCTTTGAGGCTCTTGAGTACCTGGGCGGATTATATATCAAATTCTCTTTTAATAACGGAACCGCTAAAGATTATGTATTCCCTTGGGAAGACTTGGCAGTGCTCCGTAAGGATTATTACACATCCGATATCTGGGGAGATGATAACGGAGCCATCTTAGCGAAGCTGGAGCTGCTTAACACGGCAGAACAGGGCATAGCAAATGCGGTAAGGGCTACCGCAAACCTCCGAGGCATCTTGAAGAGCACAAAGGCTATGTTATCCAAGGATGATATCAAGAAGCAGAAGGATGAGTTTGTAACGGATTATCTGAATCTTGAGAACTCCGGTGGAATAGCTTCTCTGGATGCAACACAGGACTTCACTCCGATAACCATGAATCCGAGTGTGACCGATTCCAATACCTTGAAGCAGATCAGAGAGGACCTCTACAGATACTTTGGAGTAAATGACAAGATAATGATGTCAGATTACAACGAAGAGGATATGGAAGCCTTCTACCAGTCCAAGATAGAGCCATTCCTGATCGCGATATCTGAGGAACTTACCCGTAAGGTATTCACGAAGAGGGAAATGGAGCTGAATAATTTTATACTTTATGAATCGAACCGCATGGAATACGCATCGAACAAGACCAAGCTTAATATGGTGCAGCTTGTAGACCGTGCGATCATGACTCCGAACGAACTGAGGAAGGCATTCAATATGGCACCTTATGACGGCGGAGACGAATATATAAGGAGACTGGATACCACTCCGACAGGAGAGGATGCACCGGAGGAGAGCAAGGAGGAGAACACATGAACATTCAGGATAAGATCAATAACGGCAGGGAATACCGCAAGATGGAATTGAACATCCAGGAACCGGAGAGCTACAACGTAAGAGGCTATGCTACCACATTCAACGAGAAGTACACACTTTTTGAGGACAGGGACTTCCGCATAGATGAGCAGGTAGATCCACACGCATTTGATGAGTGCGATATGAGAGACGTAATCTTTCAGTACGATCACGAGGGCAGGGTATTTGCAAGAACATCAAATGATACCTTAAAGCTTACACCTGATGCTCACGGATTAGAGGTAAACGCTTACTTAGGCGGTACCGAGATAGGCCGTAACCTTTTCGAAGAGATCAAAGGCGGCTATACAAGCAAGATGTCATTTGGCTTCCATGTAGAAGCTGATGATATAAAGGAAGAGGAAGTAGAGGGCAAAGTCATCTACACAAGGACCATCAAGAAGATAAACAAGCTCTATGATGTATCCGCAGTTTCACTTCCGGCAAATGATGGCACAGAGATATCAGCCAGGAGCTTAAAGGATGGAGCAATCGCTAAGCTTGAAGCGGAGAGACTTCTTAAGGCTGAAAGAATAAAGGCTATCGAAGAAATAAAAGCGAGGGCAGCAGCTCTCAGAAAGGACACCAAATGAACATTGAAGAAATGAACCTCGAACAGCTTGAAAATCGTAGAGCTGAGATCGAGAACATCAATGCAGAGACCTATGAGGGCAACATCGAAGAACTTAGATCAGAGATGGAGGTCATCGAAGTAAGAAAAAAAGAGCTTGAAGATATGGACGCTCGCAAACAGGCAGCAGAGCTGCTTGAAAAGAAAGAGGTACAGCCTCAGAAAACTATCAAACCGGCAGAAGGGAGAAAAGACATGTTTGAAATTGACAGCAAAGAATATCGTACCGCTTGGTGCAAGGAAATGCTTGGACTTCCCATGAATGAGGAAGAGAGAACCGCATTTATCCATACCACAGGAACAACCTCCGGACAGACCGCAGGCTACACAGTTCCTACCACATTACTTAACACTATCTGGGATCTTATCGAGGAGAAGCACAGCATCCTTGGTGACATCACCATCTACAGAACAGGAACTATCCTTGAAGTAGCAAAGAGAACCGCTATCGCAGCTGGTGACGCTGCTACAGTAGCAGAGGGCTCAGCTCCTACAGATGATGAGAATAACACCTTTGCAAAGGTTACTCTTTCCGGTAAGGACTTCGCTAAGGCTGTTGAGATCTCTTATGCACTTGGCATCATGAGCATTGACGGCTTCGAGCAGTTCATTACAAACGAGATAGCTGACAGACTTGGTGCAGCTCTCGCAGCTGATGTTATCACACAGATCGGTACCGACTATGCAAGTGCAACAAACGATCTTGATGTAGCTACTTCCGGTGAAGTTGCTTGGGGAGATATCGCAGGCGCATTTGCAGTTCTTAAGAATGCAAGCAATGTTACCGTATACGCATCACAGGCTACCATCTACAAGTACATTGTAGGCATGGTTGACACAGCAGGCCGTCCTATCTTCCAGCAGACTGCTAATGAGGGTGTTCGCGGATACCTTCTTGGTGCTCCTGTTAAGGTTGAGGATGCTATCACAGATGACCTTATCTGGATCGGTGATCCTAAGCAGGTTGTTGGTAACATGGTTCAGGATATCATGGTTGAGTCTGACAAGGATATCAAGAAGCATGTAAACATCTTCTCAGGCTATGCAAGATTCCAGTGCTCACTGCTTGCTCCCAAGGCATTTGCTAAGTTGGATGTAACCCCATAAGTAAGCGCCTAAAGGGGCTGACTATAGGCGCGCTTACCTTGACACCTGAGTTTGATCCGGATGAGACCGATTATGAGGTAACAACCTCAAACGCATCAAACAAGGTAACAGCCACTCCTGAGTCCGCAGATGCTGAAGTAGTCATCACTGCAAACGATGTTGAGATCGAGAGCGGTGATTCAGTTACCTGGGAATCAGGCGAAAACGAGGTAGTAGTAAAGGTTACCGGCAGCAGAGGAACCACTACATACACCGTTACCGTAACAGCTGAATAAAAATAATATCTTCCGGGGGCTTCGGCTCCCGGAATTATGGAGGAAGATATGGCTATATTAGATACCGTTAAGCTTGCCTTGAGATGGAAAGGCACAACCTTAGATTCAGAGGTTACCAGATATATAAACTGGGCCGAAGCCGAGATGGAGCGAGCAGGTGTACCGCACTTCATGGCTGTATCCGACACCAATCCGCTTATCGAGGACTGTATCGTTCAGGGCTGTCTCATGAACCTATCTACAGATGAGCGGATAAGAGAAGCCGCAGAAAAATCTTTCCTGTACCAGCTCGACAATCTTCGCAAGCATGACTGGGGACCTGAACCGGCACCGAATCCGGAACCCGATGCAGATCCTGAAGATGATACTGAGGAGGTAGTAGGAGATGGTACATAATGACGAAGCAAAGCTCGTAACGCTGACCGCATCCGGATCTACAGTAGTGAGGACGGAGACACCGGTATGGTGTACAAAGAAGTCCGTAAGCTACAAAGAGTTTTATGCAGCCGTAGAGGTCGGGATCAATCCCACATACATCTTCGAAGTTGACATAGAAGAATATATCCGTGCGATCATCACCGAGACGGGCGGAACCAAGAAGAGACCGACAGAGCTTATATTTGACGGAGAGAAGTTCAATATCATCCGCACTTATGAGAAGGTCGGAGGATTAATGGAGATAACGGTGAGCTTATGACAGTCGATATGAACTACAAGGATGCTCTTAATGGCATCGTTGCGGATGTCCTGAAAATGGATAACGTACTTGAAAAAGACCAACAGAAAGCTTTGGAAGATATCGGAAAGGTTATCAAAAGAGAAACCCAGAAGGTACTTCCTGTGTCTGATGAGGGCGGCTCAGGATACAAACACATGAGGGACGATATCAAAGTCACAGTCAATGGAAAGAAAAGGAAGACGGGAGTCACCGGAGTAACGGTACACGGAGGAAAGCTGACGGCCTACAAATGGCACATGCTGGATGACGGCACACGGAATCCGAATGGCACCGTACACACCAGGGCAAGGCACTTCACAGCAAAGGCTATGGAGCAGGCCACACCTGAGATAGAAAAAATAGTAGATGACTTAATCGGGAGGGTAGTAAACGCATGACGGAAGAATACATCAGAAGTATAATCGAGGATTCGTTGAACATTCCCGTTTTTTTAGGTCAGGAATCTATAACCTATCCTGCGGCAACGCTCGAAATCACAGTAATATCCCCGGCACTCTTGGGTGACGGGAAAAGTAAATCCCGAACAATGGAAGTATACATCAACCTTTGGTATGAGGATAAGGCATCAAGGGACACAGCCCTTACGGAACTCATGTCCGTACTTGATACCGAGAGTGGTGTGACATCTCCTGAGATCGAGAGTTACTACGATACCACAGCGAAGAAATATCGTGCGGTATTTCATTTTTACACATATTTATCTTATCCGGAGCCTGAACCCGAACCGGAGCCTGATCCCGAACCTACACCGGAGCCAGAGCCTACACCGGAACCCGAACCCGAGCCGGAAGACGATAATGAACCATAAACTTTGAAAGGAGTTAAACCATGGGATACAGAATAAACGTAAAGAACTTCAAACGTGCATCTGTAACAGCTGATACAGACTCATCCTATACTCTTGGCTCTATCGTAGCAATCCCTACATTAAGGAGCGTTGATATCAGTTTCAAGAGCGCATCAGGTGAGCTTTATGGAGATGGTGAGCTGGTATCAAACAGAACCAAGATGACCGGTGCTACTCTTCAGATCGGTATCGATAAGCTTACCCTTGCAGACAAGGCAGCATTCTTAGGATCTACCGAGACCGCAAAGGGCACACTGCCTATCAAGACTACCGATACTCCCAATAAGGTAGCTGTTTACTTTGAGATCGAGCATGATGATGGTGGATATGAAGCTGTATGGCTGCTTGTTGGACAGGCTCAGCCTTTGAACATTGCAGCAAATCAGGCAGAAGCAAATATCAACTACTCGACCGAGACACTTACCATTGACTTCGTAAGAAGAAACAAGGATAAGGCAGTCATAGTTATAGCAGATACAGATGATGTGGCTTTCACAACAGCTAATCAGACTGCATTCTTAGCAGGACCTGACATCTGATAAACAAGGAGCACAAGGAGGCAATATGGCAAAAAAAACAATGGTATGCAAAACAGCCCCCGAGATCGAGTTATGTTTTGACGGGGGAGAAGCAATTCTCCTCCGTTTTGACATAAGATGCTTGGCAAACATCCAGGCACTCGATGGAGGACTTGCAGGATTTTTGAAAAAAGGTGTAGCGGAGATGGCTGCATCTATAGTTTATGCAGCAGGCAAAGACCTGAATGAGAATTTTGACGAAAACAAAGCTCGTGAGCTGATAGCTAACATGAGCATTGATAACATAACAGAGATTGTAAAGACCTTTGAGGAATCTGTAGGATCTTCTTCTGAGGAAGAAACAAAAAAATTGATGGCACAGCTCTTGAAAGATTAGAGATAGACTTCGATATGCTCTACTATTATTACACAGTTAAGCTCGGACTGGATGAGGAAGGATTCTTCCGGTCAACACTTCCGAGAGTGACATATCTTGTAAATATGTGGGCTGAAGAAGAGACGAAGAAAGCCGCAGCGTTATCCGGAAAGCCAATACCGGAACCACCGAGGGCTGTGCGAAGTTTGAAAGGAGTATTAGCGGAGTATGGCATCTAATAAAAGAACAATATACCTCGGCTTGGACTATTCACAGTTCACCGGCGGAGTGACGGAAGTCAATCGTAAGATGCAGCTCCTCGATCAGGAGTTTAAACTGGCTCAGGAGCAGGCAAGAAATTATGGTAATGCTTCAGATCAGCTGGCACTCAAAGAGGATTATCTTACTCAGAAGATAGCACTCCAGAATCAGAAGGTCGAGGAAGCAAGAAAAGCTTACGATGCTGCCATGAGTTCACAGAACGCATCGCAGAAGGAAATAGATGAGCTTGATAAGAGGTTACTGAAAGAGAGGACCACTCTTGAACAGCTTAACGGACAGCTGAAGGATGCACAGGCAAAGACCTTGGGACTGGATGAGGCAAACCAAAAGCTTGATAAGTCCATGAAGTCCTTGGCGGTCGGAGCTGCTGCCGCAGTTACCGCTCTTGTGAAGTTCTCGTTGGATGCCGCAAACACAGCTGATGATCTTAAGACCTTATCTGCACAGACAGGAATGACAACCACAGAGATCCAGCGTTTGCAGTATGCTTCAGAATTTGTGGATGTATCCTTTGATACGATGGCAAGCTCCATCACTAAGTTGGAATCCAACATGAACAAGGCAAGGAATGGCTCAAAGGAAATGACAGAGGCATTCCGCAAGCTTCATGTAAGGGTAACGGATAATAACGGTCAGCTTAAGAATGCAAATGATCTTTTTATGGAGGTCATTGACAAGCTCGGCACCGTTAAGAACGAGACCGAACGTGATGCACTTGCAATGCAGATATTCGGAAGGAGTGCAAAGGAACTTAATCCTTTGATACAGGCAGGCAGTGACGAACTTAGAAAGCTCGGAGACGAAGCCGAGAGGACCGGCAAGATCATGTCTGAGGAAGATGTGGAAGCCGGTGCAAGCATGTCAGATTCCATGCAGAGGCTTAATGCTTCAATACAGGCCGTAAAGAACGGACTCGGACAGGCACTTATGCCGGTGCTCCAGACATTTGCGGATATCTTAAGCAGCATAGATCCCAAGGTATTAGAGATAGTCACTCTGGGAGCCGGAGCTATTGCCCTGGTAATGAAATTGGTAACGGCGATCAGCGTACTTACCACAGCCATGGCAGCACATAACGGAGTACAGATGATCTTTAATGCTACGAGCTTAAAGTCAATCGGTATCATCCTTGCAGTAGTAGCAGCTTTGGCAGTTCTGGGAGCCATCATTGCTGCTATAGTGGGTAAGACTAATGATATGTCAAAAGCCATGGATGATGCAGCTAAGATGTCTCAGAACGTAAGCAAGAACATCAACCAGTCCATGAATACCACCTACAATACCGGCAGGAATGCAAGCGGTACTGATAATTGGCAGGGCGGACAGACCTGGGTAGGTGAGGAAGGTCCCGAACTGGTAACACTTCCCCGAGGATCTAAGATCGCTCCTGCGGATCAGGTAGGCGGACGGAGCGAAGTCAACAATTATTACATAACGATAGATGCAAAGAACGTGCAGGACTTCAACAGGGTAGTTGAGTTAGCACAACAGCAGAAGATGGCACTAAGGAGGATGTAGGATGGCTTCAACCACATTAACAATGACCAAGGGAACTTGGATAGCTCCTAATAATACCTCAACACACGCTTCCGAAACGTACATGAGGACTTCTTGGGGACCGTTTTTGAATGAAAGAGGAAATGTAAATCCATATACACAGACAGCAGTAGTTCAGTTTACCATACCAAACACCTTAAAGTATAAGTTGTTTAAGAGTGCTGTTTTAAAGTTTTACACTTCTGTCGGACAGGGTGGCGGATTTACCAGAGGCCAGGGAGCATATGCTACTCCTTATATCACCGGTGATACCCTTGCATCTTTGACTTATGGAAATTTAGAGACTTTGGGAGATGTAGGACAAAGGGAATTAATTGAACCTTATAACGATTTTAACTCTACTTCATTCCCTCGCTCTCGTGAGATCGATATAACAAGCTTATTCTTAAATAATATCTATAACGATACTTATTTTACAATAATGCTTAACGCTTGGCCCGGAACTTCACCTTACAGCTCTAATACATATGCAAATATAGACAATGTAGGTGGTTCTTATCCTTGCCAGTTGATCTTAACGTATGAAGATCAGACTCAGCCGGCTCCGACTCCTTCATACCCAAATGGAACTTATGTAAATGAAAATACAGATCTGATGTTTGCCTGGGCATGGAACTCAAGCACAGCAGCTGTTCAAGCTTCAGTACAGTTAGAATATAAGCTTAAGACCGATTTAAACTGGACTGTAGTAAGCCTTACACAGACCACTCATACCTATACTCTGGTAGGTGGACTTCCTCAGGGGACATACCAGTGGAGAATCAAGGGCACTAATGATGCTGCCGAGACTTCCGCATATTCTGATGTTGCAGAATTTAATGTAATAGGCAAGCCTTCGGTACCAGTAATTAATGCAGTGCCTAACAGAACATTAACAGAAATAACATGGAATACAACAGATCAGAATGCTTATGATATTACATTAACCGATTCAAACGGAAAATATCTTATAAATGAGTCAGTAGCTTCCTCCGTATCCTCTTATAAACCGAACATGTTCTTAAAAGGGACTTACACAGTGGCAATCCGCACAAGAAATTCAACAGGACTGACTTCCGACTGGAGCTTTAAGACCTTTAGCATAACGGCAGCAGGACCTGCAAAGCCGAATATGAGGCTTATGCAGAATGATGTTCAAGCTACTATCGCTGTTCAAAGAGCAGACGGTATAAACTATGCGATAATCCGAAAAGTGGATCGTGAAAATGAACCCGAAAAGATTCTTGGCTTAATTGCATCCGAAGATACTTTTATAGAAAAAACTTTTGGGTTTGATATTCCTTATCGTTATGTTGTGAGGGCATACTCAACAGGAGGTTATACCGATTCAGATCCTGAACGTATATGTTACTCAAAGTCGGCAATCGTACTTGAGACCGAAGATGATGAACTTATAATAGACAGGTCGGAAGATACATTCTTCCCATATTCGGAAGATGTGGCTGGAGATATGGCAGTGTTTAACTGTGTGGGCCGTGAGCTTCCTATTGCAGAGCATGGAGAGTTCGAGTCAAGAGCATTTAAGTCAAGGCTTTATATCAGAGAAAATCAAAAAGAAAAGCTTGTAGCCATGGCTAAAAAGAACAAAATCTTTTATAGAGATTATTCTGGAAGAGCTTTTCCTATTGTTATTAATCCGCCTATGAACTTTACAAGATATATGGACTCTGGTTATATGGTTGACATTGACTTTGTAAGGATATCTGAGCAGGAGGTGATTGTCAATGTATAGCCTGGCACAAAATGGATATACATGGGACGAAGTAAAGCAAATTCTTAGCCATACCCGAACAGTTTCTTATGGATTTGATGTACTTGACAAAAATGACAGAGCAATCGGGGGAGCACATTCCCCTGATTGCCAGATATTTAATAACATAGATGCTGGCATACAAAGATCTGCATCCTTGACTCTTATAGAGGAGAATGATATAGACTTTGCTTCTGACAGATTGAGACCTTACATGAGGGTAATAACAGACAAAGGTCCTTTGGTTTATCCTCTGGGTGTATTCCTCATGTCGAGTCCGGCAAGAAGATCTGTTGGTGGAGCTATTAACAGAACTGTAGAATGCTACGATAAAACACAGATTCTTAATGATGATCGTTTTGATACAAGATATACGGTACCCAAAAATACAGCGTATACGGCAGCAGTATTAAGCATAATCAGTTCGGCAGGAATCGTTACAAGTGATATCGTTGCTTCTGCACTGGAGACGGAAACGGCAATCGAGTTTCCGATAGGTACAAGCAAATTAACAGCATGTAATCAGTTGTTGGCTGCGATCAATTATTACCCTCTATATGCTGATAGTTTTGGATATATCCGGTCAAAGCCTTATGAGCTTCCGGAAGCAAAGGCAATAGATGCGTTTTATGCTACAGATAAAACATCTATCATTCAGCCAGGTGCCCAGGAAGAACTTGATATTTTCAATGCACCTAATAAGATAATCCGTTATCTTGAAAATGCTGAAAGACAGTTATTAACAGCTTCCATAACAAATGATGATCCTAACAGTAAGCTGTCGACAGTCAACAGAGGCCGAACCATTGTTGATGTGGCATCAGTATCAGATATAGCCAACCAGACATCTCTTGATGCTTATGTGGCAAGAATCATGGCTGAAACTAAAGTATATCAGAAGATAACATTTGAGACATTAAACATGCCGAATCATGAATACTCTGATTGCTTATATATTAATAATTCAGAGTTAAGCATAGCTGGAAAATATATTGAGACTGCATGGCAAATGGACTTGAAAATTGGCGGTAAAATGAAACACTTGTGCAGGAAGGCGGTAGGCTTATGATGTTTGATGATGCGATACAGCAGGCTATAGCTGTCAAGGACAAGGCAGTGACCTCTATCGTAAAACTTGGAAAAGTTACATCAGTATCCGGTGGCAGAGCATATGTGCAGCATTATGGAGAGAGTTCCGCATCTTTAAAGCAATACACATATATAGACGGATACTTTCCGGCAGTAAACGACATTGTGGCTATGCTTCCGCAGGGTAACACTTGGATAATACTCGGAAAAGTTTGTGATGATACTCCGGTAGAGAAGTATGCAACCAAGACTTATGTAGATGATACCTTCTTGGTAAAAGCATATGCCACAAAGCTTGATGATGGCACAAACAAAATAGAACTTTCAGGTGCAAATTTACTTCCTGGAGTAGATGAGAGTATAAACGTAGGTTCTTCTTCAAAACAGTTTTTAACTGTATATAGTAAAGAGTTTTATGATAACGGGGTAAGGCTTAGAACAGATGGAATCCTTGTTACAAGTGGTGGAAATACATATAGCTTACTCTTAAGTTACGCAAGTAATACAGCTACACTTACTCCGTCGGCTGATGGAACATTTGCACTTGGTACCTCGGCAAAGAAGTTTAAGGAAGCTTACCTTGGACTTTTCCGAGGCTCATGGAAGTCGGGGCAGAGTACAGAGCGACAGATCAGTTGGAACAGTTCAAATGCTTTGGTACCGGATACAAATAACTCGGTAGATCTTGGTACAAGTTCTTATGCGTTTGCAAATGCTTATATAACTCGAATGATCGGAGCCTTGGCTTACAGTTCAACATCGGGATATCTCAGCTGGGCTTCTGCTACAGTTCTTCGACCTTCCGCAAATAACAGTATAGAACTTGGAGCATCAAGTTACCAGTTTAATGCGGTATATACCAACAAGTTATATCTGAATGGGACAGAGTTTACTCCTGGGAGCATGACGGTAAGCAAACTGCATACCACTTATGGTACGAACAACAGGGATGTTGAGCTTACAGCAAATGCTTCGGGAATGTTCCTGCTGCCGAATGTAACAAATATATTAAATATAGGGAATGCTTCTTACAAGCTACGAACTTTATATTTTGCGGAATGGTGCAATGGGACAAGATGGGTAACCTTTGATTCAAGCCATAACATCCTGCCGGATACAACCAATGCGGTCAGCCTGGGAACTTCAAGCAAGCAGTACAAAAACATTTACGGACAGAACATCTATGTAAACGGTACCGCAGTAACCTCTGATAAGAGATTAAAGGAAGATATAAAGGGACTTAATGAAAAGCATGTAACCTTTTTCAAATGCCTCCGTCCAGTACAATATAAATTTAAGAACGGAAGCAGTGGTAGAAAGCATACTGGTTTTATAGCACAAGAGGTTGAAGATGCTCTTCATGAAGCCGGCATGACTGACAAAGACATGGCAGTAGTAGTTCGTGATCCAGACGATAACTACTACCTGAGATATGAGGAGATCATATCAGTACAGACTAAGGTAATACAAGACCTCATGGCAAAGGTTGAG
>JAGCGK010000078.1 GCA_017649645.1 Clostridiales bacterium
AAATCCGAAGATCTTCTGCGGTTATTCCGATGTTATGACGCTTCATCTTTTCTGCTACAGGCAAGGTCTCATGACATACTACGGTGATAATCTTCTTACTAATGTTGCAGAAAATCCTAACTGGAATTCCTACAGTAAAAAGTGGTTTCAAAAGACGTTTTTTGATCCGTCAGAAATAGGTGAGATCGAGCCTTCAAAGACATGGTCTTTTGACGGCTGCAAACATACCGACAAAGAATATAAAAAACACTACATTTCCAATCACGGATATACCCGTGTTCAGGGAAAAGGTGTCGCTGAAGGAAGGCTCTTCGGAGGACATGGCGAGATAAAAAGATTAAGTGAAGTTTTCGGAAAGACCCTTATAAGAAAAGAGGATTTTGAAGGAAGCATTTTCTTTTTTGAAGATATACCGGAATGTTGTGATCCTGACGCGATGGCGGACTTTCTTGATTGGATGGGAAAGAAAGGTTATCTTCAGAAGTTAAACGGAATTATCATAGGCAAGATGCGGACGAAAGCGTCGTTTGAACCTTATGCGGAAAAGGTAAGTGAAGTGATCGGCGATAAATATTCGCTTCCTGATCTGCCGGTTCTGGCGGACTTAAACTTCGGTCATACATCACCGATATTTATACTGCCGTACGGAGCGAAGGCGAGGATCGATATGGATGATCTAAGCTTCGCGATCCTTGAAAGCGGAGTGACCTGACATTTTTCCGCAAGGAAGGAAATGTAGCTATCAGTGAGTTCTCCTAGAATAGACTCAACAGGAGGTAAAGAGCATGGACTGGATATCTGAGATGCAGCGGGCGATCGCGTATATGGAAGAACATCTTTTGGATGAGATCAACTATGAAGACGTAGCGAAGCATGTGCACACTTCGTGCTATGAATTTCACAGGGCATTCAGCTTCCTTACGGGAATGACCGCCAACGCGTACATCAGAAACAGAAGATTGTCCTTGGCAGGTAAAGAGATAATCGAGACCGACTCAAGGATAACCGACATCGCGCTCAAGTACGGCTATGAGACACCGGAAAGCTTCACCAAGGCTTTCACGAGATTTCACGGCATCGCACCAAAAGTGGCGAGAGAAGAATCCGGCAAGCTCGTGCTGTTTAACCCCCTCGTGATCAAATTGTCTGTTGAAGGAGGAAAGAGTATGGATTATAAGATCGTACAAACCGAAGCGAAGAAATTTATCGCACTTACAAGAAGTTTCAAATGCGAGATCATCAATGATGATGACAACCACGAGATCCCGGACTTCTGGGCCGAGTGCAATGCTAACTCTATGTTAGGTCCTATCTGGATGCTCAAGGAGGACGGCAAGAGAGATCTCTACGGATTATGCACACCGACACCTGAAGGCGCTGAGACATTCGAATACGGGATCGGGATCCTGGTGGACGATGACACTCCTGAGTTCGATCTTCCTGAGCTTGAGAAGAAGGGATTTAAGCTCTGGGAAGCTAAGCCCGGAACATATGTAGTCTTCGAATGCTATGGAAGCAACGGTGACTGCATCACTGAAACATGGGAGAGATTTTATAAGGAGTTCCTGCCGCAGATGGGCTACGAGTCATGTGACGAAGTCGACTATGAGCTCTATTTTGACAGAGAGCCGAGCGACCTGTTCTGCGAGTTGTGGATCCCTGTTAAGAAGAAATGATCTTGATTGTTTTTGCGGAAGGCCTGTCTCACTTATGTGGGGCAGGCCTTTTAGCATTCATTATCGGGATCAAAGATCAGTTATCCTCGACTGCTCCTTCGTATATATCCTTGGATTCTTCCGTGAGATTGATGCTGTGTATAGCTATATTTACATTGTGGATAGGATATTCCTGTCTCAGATCATAAGAGATGCCGTCGGCGATAGTATTGTAATATCCTGTGATATTTTCGTAACCTGCGAACTCCAGTGCATTCAAAGTCCTTGCATAAGCACAATCTATTATTGCCTCTTTAAGCTTATCTTCGTCGATCTCGGAGTCTAAGTCAGGGTCATAATAGAAATCTCCCGCGAACTTTACTTCCAACTCAAGACCCGTTACAGGATCCGTAAATTTAAGCGGGTTCGGAGAACCGAATTTTATCATGTTCTCTCCTTGGGTTGCACCTTCCTCCTCTTCATACGGCATCAAAGTAACAACAGGAGCGGTTTCGTTACTGTCATCCGTGATCTCTGTTGTTGTTTCTTTTTCCGTATCATCGAAAACCAACGCTTCGTCTGAAGTGTTGATGATTGTTTCTTCTTGTACCTTTTTATCCTTACTTTTGGTTATCTTGCCGTCATCCTTATTTACGACATAAACGATTCCTACTGTGGCTGCTGTGCCTACGATCGCTACTGAAGCAATTCCGATTATCAATTTCTTTAACATAATACCGGTCCCTTTCTTGACCGCAGTCTTTGATACGACTGCTGCTTTTGATGTGGTTCCGTTTATAGGAACCCTGTTTGATGCGGACAGGTTTATAAGTGAAGCGGGCATGGGTCTAAAAGGCATCTGCTCGGCTTCTTTTTGGAACAATTTAGTCAGGAATGGCGTAGCCATTGCGAACAACTTGTCATTATTTTCTTTCTCATACTTCTCAACCTCCTTCTTGATCTTTTTCTTGGCAAGATTAAGACGTGAAAGGACAGTTCCCTGAGGGATCTTCATGGCTTCGGCGATCTCTTTGGTAGTAAGCTCGTTGAAGTAAAAAAGGATGAGGGTTCTCCTGATATCATCGGATAGTGTTTTTTCGATAATGTTCATGATGATCCTTCTCTTTTCGGCCGACTCTATGATCGAATCCGGAAGAAAATCCTCAGGTACAGTCTCGATGTTGTCCAAGATCTCGTCATCAGTGTTGACTGTTCTCGTCCTCGTAAGGCGATTCAGGCACTTGTTGGCAGCGATCTTCTTAAGCCACGCAGTGACGTTGTCGTGGTTCTTCATCTTGTCATAAGCTTTGAAAGCAGTAACAAAAGTATCCTGCACGACATCCTGTGCGTCATCTTCGTTCTTAAGAAACGACAACGCTGTCCAGTAGACTGAACGGTATGCTTCGTTATAGATCTTTTCCAATTCTTTGTCTGTCATTTTGCCTCCTTGTTTATCCGCATCTGTCCATATAACACATAAGGGACGCGAATTATTCACAAGTTTTAGAAAAAATTTTAAAAAAGTTCCAACATGCTTTTGAATCGGGTGTTTTCCCAAGACTTCGAACCGTTGTTTGAGCCAAATCATATAATACAACAAATATGCAAGGATAACTTCTTAAGGGGTGAAAACTGCAATTCGCCACGCGAAAAGTGCAAGTGACAACAAAATCCGCAACTAAGGATTTGGCGGTGATAGTATCCAGTCAACAAAATAATGACGGGAGAATGAGAATGAAAAAGTTTGTTGGAACTGCATTGATGTTCGCGATGGCTATGAGCCTGATTACCGGCTGTGTCAGAGTCGAAAGACCGGAAACGGAAGAGACTACAGAAGTTGTTACAGCTGAAGCTGAAACGGATCTTAAGGATAACTTCTACTACTACGTGAATGCTGAAGAACTTAAAAGCGAGGAGATCATCTATAGTCAGGGTTATGCCCAGAGTTCTTTTAGCCAGGATGTGATCAATGACAGGATCAAGGAGATCATCGATGAAGTCTTAAGCGGAGACAGATACGTAAAGGGCAGCGAGGAAGATCTCGTTAAGACTGCATATAACTATTACGTTGAATATGATTTTAAAAATAGCGGAGTTCCTGCTGATATCGCGTCGATAATCGATGAGATAAGGAACGCTGATTCGATGGATAAGCTCATGAAGGCTGACGCGAAGATGTGTAAGGATCTCGGAATGGAAAGCATCATGAATCTTGAAGTGAGAACGGATATGCTCGACACGACGAGAAACAGTATTATGTTTGTCCAGTATAGTACGATGATGGGAGCA
>JAGCGK010000079.1 GCA_017649645.1 Clostridiales bacterium
CAACATCTGGGGAAGCGACAGCGAATCCGAGATGCAGACACTTACGGTGCACATCAAGTGGCTCCGTGAGAAGATCGAGAAGGATCCCAAAAATCCTGAGCACATCATGACGGTCTGGGGAGTAGGTTACAGGTTTGAATAAGTTTCGAAAGGCAGTCGTTATCATAATCGCCGTCGAGATATTGCTGATCATGTTGAGCAATGTCTTTCTTCTGATGGCCGAGGATAACGGCAACGGCTTAAGTAAAGTGGATGCCAAAAGGATCGCGAAAAGACTCGAAACAGAACCTGTGGAAAATATAGATCTCGACGACTACAGTTCCGTCATAAGAATAGAGAAGATGGAAAAGGGTGATATGGCCAATAACGATTATATTGTCGCTTTCCACGGAGATGAGATATATAGGATCGAGTACAGGAATCAATCTAACATCAGACCTCTTGTTGTACTTAATATCTGTCTTGCTGTTATGGTCGTTATCACAGTTATAATCCTCATCTATATCGACAGGAAGATAATAAGACCGTTCAACAATATGACGGCGATGACGGTGGATCTTGCTAAGGGAAATCTTACTACGCCTATCAAGCAGGAGAAGAGCAAATTCTTCGGTAAGTTTATCTGGGGAATGGATATGCTCCGTGAAAATCTTGAGGATTCCAAGAAGAAGGAACTGGAGTATCAGAAGGAAAAAAAGACGCTGGTGCTCTCTTTGTCTCATGACATTAAGACTCCGCTGTCGGCTATCGAGCTTTATACTAAGGCTCTTAAAGAGGGCCTCTATGAGACGGACGAGAAAAGAACAGAAGCGCTGGACGGAATACTTCGTAATACCGATGAGATAAAAAGATATGCAGGTGAGATCAGTAAGATATCCAGAGAGGACTTCATGGACTTGAGGGTCAATGTCGGTGAAGTCTATATGGATGATGTGATCAATAAGATAAGTGCATATTATAGTGACAAGCTTTCTGTACTCCATACGAAGTTCAGCGTGGCTGAGCATTCCAATTGCCTCCTTCGCTGCGATGCCGACAGGCTGGTCGAAGTTTTGCAGAACTTTATGGAGAATGCGATCAAGTATGGAGACGGGGAGTCGATAAAGATATTTTTCGAGGAAGAGGAAGACTGCAAGCTTATTTGTGTGGAGAACTCGGGACAGGCTCCGGATGAGACGGATATGCAGAATATTTTCGACTCGTTTTACAGAGGTAAGAATACAAAGGATATTCCGGGCAGCGGACTCGGATTATACATATGCAAACACCTGATGCAGAAGATGGACGGAGACGTCTATGCGAGTGCAAAAGAGAATGGGTTCATGGCGGTCGCTGTGGTGAGGATCGCGTAATATCAGGCTTTTCCGGGATTTAATGATTGTTTAACAATTTCTCTTGTATCATGATGCCATAATCGAGAGAAAGAGGGAAATTACATGTTCGGAAGAATTCTGAAAAAGGATATCAGAAGAAACAAGACGATGAATATCATTTTGTTTCTGTTTGTAATAATAGCAAGTTTGTTTTTTGCCAGCGGACTTAATAACCTGGTCGCAACGTTCAACGGAACAGATTACATGTTCGAGAAGGCGGAGATCGGGAACTATCAGCTGATAGCAATGGGCGAAGGCGCCATCGGAATGTTCGAGGACAAGGTCAAGTCCATTCCTGAAGTGAAGAGTTATACAAAGGAGATCTCGATCTTCTGTGCGGAAGGAAATATCTTAAGCGAATCGGGAAAGAGATTTGATGTAACTAATACAGGACTTGTCCAGTCGATCGACCAGCGCGGAATGAAGTACTTCGATCAGGAAAATGAAGAGATCACTTCAGTGGAAAAGGGCAAGATCAGGGTCTCAAATGCATTCCTAAGAGACAATGATCTCGAGGTTGGCGATAAGGTAACGATCAAGCAGGGTGACGTTAAGAAGACATACGAGATCCAGAGCGGATTTAAGGATGCTTTCCTGGGATCACAGTTCATGGGTAATCCTAGATTCCTGTTGTGCGATGAGGATTTCCAGAAGTTCCTTGATGATGAGATCTGTTACAACTACTATGGCGGAGAGATCTTCTACATCAATACGGATGATGTAAGAGCAGTCGGTTCTGCACTGAGCGGCCTCGAGAAAGTCGGTTATTCCTACCCGATCTCAACACTTAAGATGGCCTTCATTATGAACCTGATCATTGCCTTTGTAGTAGTAATCCTCAGCGCTTGTCTCATGATAGTCTCATTCCTGGTACTCCGCTTCGCGATCAACTTCTCCATCAGCGAGGACTTCCGTGAGATCGGTGTCATGAAGGCGATCGGTATCAAGAATAAGAAGATAAGAACACTTTATCTTACCAAGTACGCATTTATCTCAGTGGTCGGATCCGTTATCGGTTTCTTCCTGAGCATTCCGTTCGGTAAAGTTCTTCTTTACGCGGTTTCCAGAGATATGGTTCTCGGAACGGGACTCGGTATCATATGGAATCTTATAGGTGCGGTATGTGTTGCAGTTCTCGTAATCCTGTCAGCTTATCTGATCACCGGTAAGGTTAAGAAGCTTGCTCCGATCGATGCGATCAGATCAGGTCAGACAGGCGAGAGATTCAGGAAAAAGGGCGGCATCAGAATGACAAAGAGCAAAGCCCGTCCTTCACTCTATCTGGCTATCAACGATATACTGAGCAGCCCGAAGAGATTCGTAACGGTAATAATCACATTCTCGCTTTGCACACTTCTCATCCTGGTTATCGCCAATACGGCAAATACGATGAAAAGTGAGAAGCTCGTCCACCTCTTCGGACCTGTGTCGGATGTTTACATTACTGACGTTGCCGAATCCATGTCTTACATGACCGAAGAAGGTGAAGAGAAACTCAGAGAGCGTCTCGATGAGATGGCAAAGGAATATACCGATGCGGGAATGCCTTGTACGGCACACATCACTCTCATCTATAACTATGAGATCGGCTTCGAGGGACAAAGATACAACTACGCATGTGAGCAGGACATGAACAACACGGTAAATGACTTCATCTACAGTGAAGGTTCGGCTCCGGCTAATAAGAATGAGATCGCCATAACCGATATGTTCACGGAACTTACGGGAGCAAAGATCGGAGATACCGTGACAATGGACTTCGGAAACGGACCTGAGAATATGCTCATTACGGCGAAGTTCCAGTCGATGAATGACCTCGGCAAGATCATACTCCTTCATCAGGATGCTGAGACTGACTTCCTGCATCTCAAGAATCCGATGCAGTTCAGATTGGACTTCACGGACAATCCTGATCAGAAGACCATCAATGAGAGGATCGAGAAGATCAAGGAAATGACCGGAAATGATAAGGTTCAGACTGCGGCTGAATTCTCTGCCGACAGCGTAAAGGTATACGACATAATGAACACGGTCGCAAGACTCCTTCTGGTCATCGTTCTGATAGTCGTTATCCTCATCACGCTCCTTATGGAGAGATCATTCATCGCTGATGAGAAGAGCGAGATCGCCATAACCAAGGCAGTGGGATTTAAGGATTCGGCAGTTATCAGGTGGCACGTGAACAGATTCTTCATCGCAGCTGCCATCGCGATGATCATCGCGGTCGGTCTTTCCATTCCGGTAACGGAGCTCGCCATCAGTCCGATATTCGGAATGATGGGTGCATCGAAGATCGATTATAAGTACGACATCGTAAGATGCTTCTTGGCATACCCGGCGGTCATTCTGGCAGTAACTGTCATCACCGCTTTCATCACAGCTCTTTACACCAAGAAGATCGAATGTAAAGACACGGCAAGTATTGAATAATGTTTTCGAAAAGGAGAAAAAACGAAATGGCTACAGTAATGGAAATCAAGGATCTTTGCAAGACATATGTTGTAGATAAAAGACAGATCAACGTGTTGAAGAACGTTAACCTCAAGGTTGACGAGGGCGAGATGGTCGCGATCATGGGACCTTCCGGTTCGGGTAAGTCGACGCTCCTTTACTCCATCTCCGGTATGGATCAGCCGACGAGCGGTCTGGTGAAGTTCGGAGGCAAGGACATCTCCAAGATGAAGGGCAATGAGCTTGCTGAGCTGCGTCTGGAGAAGATGGGATTCATCTTCCAGCAGATGTACATGATGAAGAACCTGACGATCCTCGATAATATTCTCCTTCCTGCTTTCGAGAGCAAGAACGGCGGTTCCCGTGACGAGAAGATCAAGAAGGGTGAAGAACTGATGAGAAAGCTCGGCATCATCGATGTGGCCGATAATGATATCAACGAAGTTTCCGGCGGTCAACTCCAGAGAGCCTGCATCTGCAGAAGTATGATCAACTCCCCTACGATCCTCTTTGCAGACGAGCCGACTGGTGCCCTGAACCGTTCCTCCTCAAATGAGGTCATGGACGAACTCGTGAAGCTCAACAATGAGGGCACGACGATCATGATGGTAACCCACGATTCAAAAGTCGCATCGAGATGCTCGAGAGTTCTGTTTATTGTTGATGGCAACATCAAAGGTGAGTATCAGAACGATGCTTCACTTGAAGATAAAGACCGTGAGAGACGTCTCAATAACTGGTTGATGGATCAGGGATGGTAATAGAAGAAAGCCGTCTGTGCCATATGCACAGGCGGCTCTGTTATTCATAGTATCACATCAGTCTCATATCTCCAAATGTAAACTTGATAAAAATCCATCCAAATAACAACATAAATCCTATAAGATACAGAGAGATGTAAAACCTTACACGTATGCCCACCCTGCGGCTTCTGCCTTCCCTTTTGGCAGCAGCGCCGTCTCTGATAAATAAGACTATTGAAATGATGATGAATGCAATGATCCCCAAACCGCCTAAGCCGTTAAAGATTCTGGCAATAATCATTTTTCATTCTCCTTTTTATGATAACCTATGATGTCTTAATGTTCAGCAAAGTCCCACGTATCCGCATCCTTCGATCATCTTTTGACCTTCTTCCGAGAGAAGCCAGTCAACGATTCGGGTGATGTTGGGATTATCATTGTCCTTACGATATACGACATAGAAATTCGCAGATATCGGATATGAACCGTTACGGATGTTTTCCGCATTCGGATATACACCGTTTATGGAAAGCATCTTTACGTTATTGTCGGAAACCATTCCAGTGAGATAGAAACGGAAAGAATAACCTATGGATTTGCCGAAGATGGATAACAGTTTTCTGTGTGACAGCATGTCACCCTGCATGAACTTTTCCATCATTGTCTGACTTCCGGAATTCTTGACGCGGGTGAGGGGATTGATCATGTAATCAGGTCCGCCGACTTCACTCCAGTTAGTTATCTCGTTACGGTAGATGGCTCTTATCTGATCGACCGTGAGATCATCAACCGGATTATCTTCATTAACAAAGAACACGAATGATTCAAGGCCTATCGGAACGATCTCGAGTTCAACTCCTTTTTCTTTGGCGGAGGCGAGCTGTTCTTCAGACGGATAAGCCGTGAAGAAGAGATCAACGTTTCCTTCAACGAGGGCATCAAAACCTCTGATGGTGTTCTGATACTGCATCTTACTGTCGGAGGTGAAGTTCTCACCGTATGTATTGTCATCTGAGAAAGTTCCGCCTTCATATGTGACGCATCCTTCAGGATAGCAGTTATCGATTACGGAAGCGTACACCGGAACCAGTGCAGCGGCGCCGTCCAATACCGGAAGATCATCTTCTTCGGTAAGTTTAAGGGACGAATCAACACGGGCAAGATCTGATTCCTCTTCGAAAGGGAGATAACGCCCCAAATCTATCATCTTTAACTGCGTGGTGCCGTCGTTGTTGTTTCCGGTCTTCCTTGTAATCGTGAAATATATGCCTGCATTTACGGCAACAAAGAAAAGAACCGTAAAGATAAGAAATAATACTCTTTTCATCACCAGATCTCCTTTGAGATAAAGTGAATGATCGACGAGTTCTCATAGGCTTTGTAAGCATAGAACAGATGAGCCGCCGTTGCTACAAACCCCAAAATGAGTATTATCGAGAAAATACGGATAAATGCTTTGTCGCTCATGTTACATCAACCTCATTGTACCTGTTGCGAACCCGATCATAAAAATCCCGATCAGCACTCCGTACGCCAAAAGGACCATGGAAATAATGAAACTTACTATTATGCCCGTACGGGGACTTCTGTTTTCCTTTTTGGCTTTTTTGTCGTCTTGGATAAATCTGACAATTGAAATGATGATGAATAAAAAGTATGCGCCAACAGGTAATCCAGTAATGATATAGGCCATAACCAATTCTGCTCTCATATTCTCTTCCTCCGAGTGAATAAACTCATTTGGAGTATATCATAAAAAAGATTTGATTATTCAAGCTCTATTGTGGCATTTGTAAGATGACGATAAAGTTGTCCGTCTTTCTCGTATAAAGTAATGGTACCTGTGACGGTAAAGTAGGCACCCTCTTCAGGATAATCATCCGGGAATGTGAGATCGTCAGCGACGAATTCGAAGCCCTGCATGCAGCAGCCTGTCTCATCCAGGACATAGCATGCGTAGTAGCGGGTGTCTTCTTCCTCGATGTAGACGGAAGTGAACTGACCTCTCATCTTTAATGTCTTTCCTGCGTAGGAGTCAGGATATATGGAGACGTTGTAGAGTTCCGCGAAGACCATTGTCGCAGACATCTGCGACAGATCGATAAAATCTTCCTCTACAACGAAGACGTCTGATGTTGCGGGGGTAGTTGTGGTGGTCACTGTCTGTCCTGATGAAAGAGACGGCGAGAACTGATCCATGTTGTCAGATGCCTGCTTTTTCGAAGAACAGGAACAGAATAAGACCGATGATATCAAAAGTAATGATGCGATTAATCTTTTCACCTTAAAAACTTTCCTGTGATAAGGCAGATCACGAATCCCGCCGCGTCACATGCAACGATCGTGGAACCTACAGGCGTTCCGAAAAGGATCGCGATGAGAAGACCCGCAACCGCGCAGATGACCGAGATAACGGCTGCGAAGATGGTGACCTTCTTAAAACTCTTGGTAAGTCTCATCGCCGACAGAGCAGGGAAGACGAGAAGAGCTGTTATGAGAAGGGAACCAACGAGGTTCATCGCGAGAACGATGATCACCGCCGTTATGATCGCGATCACGAGGTTATACATATCAGCACGTGTGCCCGTTGCCGTGGCAAAATCCTCATCAAAAGTAACCGCGAAGATCCTGTTATAAAGGAGCACGAAGACTGCGATGGAAATGAGCGAGAGCACAACGCAGATGATAACGTCAAACTGCGTGAGAGTTACGATCGAGATGGAACCGAAAAGGGTGGTACATACATCACCCGTGATGTTTGCGGACGAAGGGAAGATGTTCAGGAGAAGATAGCCGAAGGCCATCGCTCCGACCGATATCATCGCTATTGCCGAGTCGCCCTTGATCTTGGTGTTCTTGCCGGTTCGAAGAAGGATGACTGCCGCTATGATCGTGACAGGGAGGATAAGCACCATGTTGTTGGTGATCTTAAGGACAGATGCTACTGCGAGCGCTCCGAAAGCCACATGGGACAAGCCGTCGCCGATGAACGAGAAACGCTTAAGGACCAGTGACACGCCCAAAAGTGCGGCACAAAGTGCGATCAGGATAGCGACGACGAATGCGTACCTGACATTAGGCATCTGGAAGTACATCATGAGCTTGCTTAACATTCGGCATCACTTCCTTTCTTAAGGAAATTTCTGCCGACAGAGCTCTCCAGATAATCTTCCTTCTTTCCGAAAAAGAGTTCATCTCCGATATGAAGGATGTGACTGCCGTATTTCATGGCTGAGCCCGCATCATGGGTGATCATGATGATGGCTGTGCCTTCTTTGTTGAGTTTGGTAATGAGCTCATAGAGCTCGGATTGAGCCACTGGATCAAGTCCCGTGACAGGCTCATCGAGTAAAAGGAGCTTACCCGTGGAGCACAAAGCTCTCGCGAGGAGTACTCTTTGCTGCTGACCACCGGATAAGTCCTTGAAACTTCTTTTCTTGAGGTCGCCGATGCCGAGTCTTTCCATGCTCTCATCTGCGATCTGCTCCTCCTTTTTCGAGAAGAAAGGTCGTAATCCCAGCTTACTTAAGCATCCGGAAAGGACGATCTCGCGAACTGATGCAGGGAAGTCCTTCTGGATCAAAGTCTGCTGCGGAAGAAAACCGAGTTCTCCCGGATTAAGACCGTCGCCTCTCTCGATCGAACCGGATATAGGCTTCAGAAGACCGATAAGAGCCTTCATGAGGGTGCTCTTACCTGCGCCGTTCTCGCCCAGGATGCAAAGGTAATCGCCGGGGTCAACGGTGAAATTCAGGTCTTTAACTACGACCATCGAGTCATATCCGAGTGTAAGGTCTTTTACTTTGAGAAGCGACATTTTTAACTCCTATCCGAGTGCCTTTTTCAAGACTTCGTAGTTGCTCTCCATAACGCCCAGATAAGTCACGCCCGAATCGGCAGCTGCCTTATCAACTGACTGCATCGAGTCGAGGACTAAGATCTCCTGATCTTTTGAACTCGTGTTGGAGATAACAGTATTTGCTATTTTCTGATCTGAATTGTCTATCGTGAAGATGTACTTGAGGCCCAAGTCATCTGTCTTCTGCGCGAGGAATGATATGGTCTCGAAGCTCGCCTCAGTCTCGGCGGAACAGCCGATGAAAGCGGCGAAATAGTCAAGACCGTAGTCTTCTGTCATATATCTGAACGGGAATCTGTCTGCGAAGATGAGCGTGTCAACGGATGAGCCTGAACAGAGCTCCTCATACTTGGCATCGAGTTCGTCAAGTTTCTCGATGTATGATGCTGCGTTATTCTCGTATGTTTCTGCATTGGCCGCATCGATCTCCTTGAGGCTGTCGGTGATGGCTCTGACGAACTTCTTGGAGTTCTTCAATGAGAGCCATACATGCTCGTCGTACTCTGCTTCGCCTTCTTCTTCCTCCTCTTCCTCTTCTTCGGCTTCCATGCCTTCCTTGAGCTCTTCCTCGTAAGCGGAATCGCCCATGACTTCCATGAGGTTGATGACCTTCATGTCCTTGTTCTGGGACTGCTTCAGGGCATCGTCGACCCAACCGTCGGATTCGCCGCCGACGTAGATAAACAGGTCGCATGTGGCAACCGTTAGGATGTCCTCAGTTGTCGGCTGGTAGCTGTGGAGGTCAACTCCCTTATCAAGAAGCAAAGTGATGTCTGCGTTGTCGCCTGCTATATTCTTGACCCAGTCATACTCCGGGAAAATGGTCGCAACGATGCTCGGCTTATCGGAATCCTTTTTGGCCGCAGTGCTGCAGGCTGCGAAAGAACCCAGCGCGAGTGCTATTGCAAGAACTGTTGATATTGTCTTTTTCATTAATGTCTTACCTCGTTATTCTTGTTTTCGAAAAGGATAAAAGAACGATCAATTATCCAGTCTGACCTTAAGGGCCACAAGAGTAAGATTTGGCAGTTCCTGCTCTTTGAGATTTACTATGGTTGTCGTGATCATCTTGACGGCATGAGCCGTGAAAACAGTGGCGAAAACAACTGCCGTGACACTTAAGAGATTAATGCAGACATCGATGCATTCGCAGATCTCACAGTGATCGCAGCAGCAGTCATGGTCGTGGTGTATCTCGACTGCCGTAAACAAAACCGAGAACAGCAAAGCGAAAGAGATGAGAAGGCACAGGATCTTCTTAGTCATGGCTGTGACCTCCAATGTTGCAGTCTTTGCATGTTCCGTAGAAAACGGTCCTTACAGGATCGATGGAGAATTCGTGTTCTTTGCCGATGTGATTCTCCAGGGCTTCGATCTCTTCGCAGTGAAGGTGGAAGAGCTTGCCGCACTTCTCGCACTTTAAGTGGTAGCAGCAACCCTCGTGATGGCTGTGCTCTCCGACATATTCGAAGCATGCGGATGCCTGATTATCGATAGTATATTTCTTAATAATACCTTCGGAGACCAGCGATTCCAGTCTTCTGTAGACGGTGGACTGACCTATCGGAAGTCCCTGGGATTTGAAATAATCGCAGACGTCAGCAGCCGTCAGGTGGTTACCTTCGGATGCTTTGAGATATTCCAGGAGCATTTCCTTCTGCTTTGTCTGATAGGTCATCTGCGCGCATTTCCTCTCAATTTGGGAATCGTTCCCAATTATAGCACGGTGCCCGGATATGTCAATTACTATATATATCGTCCAAATGACGGTAAATGTGGTAGTATTATCAAGGATAATAAGGAAGGATAAATGGAATGAAGAGAGTTTTTTCGAGCATTAAGATAATGATGACGGTGCTTCTAATGGCGGTACTGGTTCTTTTTATGGTGCCGCAGAAGACAGAAGCACTTAACTATCAGGACGAGATACTGTATTACGGCATTACTGCCCATGTCCTTGAGTCGGGTTCCGTCAAATTCACTTACGAGATCGAATGGAAAGTCCTGGATAGCGCTCAGGGCGGGGTAGACTTTGTTATGATCGGCATTCCGAATAAGGATGCAGAGAAGTTCAAGGCGCTGACGGATAACATTAAAAAGGTCAGATATTCCAATGACGGCGGTCACTTTGCCTATGTAAAGTTCAAGAAGGAATACAAGGCCAATGAGATCATCAAGTTCAAGTTCTCTTTTGTTCAGCACAATCTGTTCGATGAAAAGGGTTCTCGAAATGAGTTCTCGTTTGGTGTTTCCAGAGATTGGGATAACTACTACGTTTATGATTTCACTGCCGGATGGTTTGGTTCTATCCCGGTCGACAAATATGAGATCAAATGGGAAGCGACCAAAGTACTGAAATGTAGCGGAACTTTGGAAGGAGATTATTACGTTGTCTCAGGTTCACTGTCACCGGGACGCAAGGCCGGTATCAAAGTCGGCTATTCTCCTAATGCTTTTCAATATAAAAGAAAAAGCGTATTTCACCTCGCAGACTTGCGTAATATCTTCAAGATGATCTTATCGTTCGGAGTAGTGGTCTTTGTTCTGATCTTGAGGGTCGTCCTTGTAGGTGACAGATACAGAAGCGGCGGATATCACGGATATCACGGATATCACGGAGGCGGCGGATGTGCGTGCGCCTGTGCCTGTGCGTGTGCATGTGCGGGAGGCGGCAGAGCCGGATGCTCCAAGAAGGATTTCTACGGAACCAAAGTCGACAGCATGAGGGTTCGTAAGATACTGAAGAAGGGGTTAAAGGACGATGCTTAATCAGAAGTTATATGAGCTTAAAAATTGGAAAGGTGTTGTCCACACCACATGGAATCCTGATGGTCCGGGTGCTATCAGGATGCATATGATCCCGCCGAGATTTACTCCGTTCAAACTCACGGAATCCGTGGTCATCATCAACGGACATGAGATCATCCCGATAAACGAATCGGGAGCGATCCTTCTTACCGAGTACGTAAAGAACGTCAACGAATTCGGATCTGAGGCGATGAGCGACAAGGATCTGGAAGATATAATCAACAAGACTTTCCGCGGAGTAAAGAAGGTCTTCCCACACGTAAAAGATGAGATACTCAAAGAAGATCTCTATAACTATATCGGACTTTTCGAGGCGGTGGCAAAAGGTGAACCTGTTGAGTATCCGAGCGATACACTGACACTCGGTGAATATGCCCGCTTCATGACTGCGCCTCACAGGATGGACCTGATGGTATCTGCCATGACAAAGGACGGAAAATGGCACTGCAACCAGAAGTGCGTTCACTGCTATGCTGCAGACCAGAAACTGGCAGAAGAAAAAGAACTTACTACCGACGAGTGGAAAACCATCATAAAGAAACTCCGCAAAGAGAAAGTGTCTCAGGTCACGTTCACAGGCGGTGAGCCTACGATGAGAGACGATGTTCCGGAACTCATCAAGGAAGCACGCTGGTTCATAACAAGACTTAACACCAACGGAGTAAATCTAACCGAAGATTATTGCCGTCGTTTACGCGAGGCGGAACTTGATAACCTTCAGGTGACATTCTATTCGTATGACGAGGACATCCATAACAGACTGGTCGGCGCTCCGAATTACCAAAAGACTTTGGCAGGAATAAGAAACGCCAAGAGCGCAGGTATCGACATGAGCGTAAATACGCCTATCTGCGAACTTAATAAGGACTATAAAAAGACCTTGGAATTTCTCCATGATCTGGGTATCACATACGTTACCTGTTCAGGCCTGATACTTACGGGTAATGCCAAGACCGAAAGGTCTGAAGAACTGAGGATAGAAGGAGAAGAGCTTTATAAATCTCTGCGCGAAGCCGTCGAGTACGCATATTCACACGACATGGAGATAAGCTTTACATCGCCGGGTCTCATAAGTCAGGACCGTCTCAGGGAAATGGGATTGGATATTCCTTCCTGCGGAGCGTGCCTTAGCAACATGGCGATTACTCCGGCAGGAAACGTGGTTCCATGCCAAAGCTGGCTGTCTGATGATCCTCTGGGAAACATCCTTACGGATAAGTGGAAGAATATCTGGAACAGTCCGCGCTGCAAGAAGATACGCGGGATCTCTGCCAAAGCAGATCAGATCTGTCAGCTCAGATCAGGTTCATGTTAATAAGCTTTATGCAAGCTCAGCTTCGCCGTAACGTGCGAGCTCTGCATTGGTATCCATCACGTTCATCTTTTGGTTGATCGCGAAGATTATAATGCTGTCTCTCTTACTCTTCGGATAGAGCTCGTTCAGACCTGCGAGTTTCAGCGCCTTCTGCGTCTCATCGATACTCAGTTTTAAGCCGATGGCGATAGCGAGTACCTTATCTCTTCCGGGCTTCTTGGTGCCCTCGATGATCTGGGAAGTATAGGACCTATCTATCAGGCTTGCCTTGGATATGTCTACCTTATAAAGATCTCTCTCGATCATGATCTTCTTGATATATTCCGAGAAAGTAAGCGGATAATTACCGTCGACATCTTTGATGAAATCATTCAATGCCTTGTCGTTGGAGATGTTATTGAGTCTGGACATAAGATCTGATGTTTCTTTCATCGCGCTATCACCTCTTTACCG
>JAGCGK010000080.1 GCA_017649645.1 Clostridiales bacterium
AGGAGCTGAGTCTCGGTAGTTGCTTTATCGGGCATGAGATTAAGGATTATTATCCTTATCGCTCTGATGTCCTGGGACAGGGCGCGGTCTTCCTCCATAACGAAGATGCGCTCTTTTTCGAGTATCTGCTTTGCAGGCAGATTGTTTGCTATTCTGATCGGCACTTTAATGCCTCCTTTTTTCGAAAAATATCAGTGATTACCAATGAATTCGAGAAGGATGGAATCCTGAGGTACTCTGGAAGGATCGCACTTAGGGATCTTCTCGAGGTGCTCGACGAGCTTACGTGCGCGGTTCAATGCTTTTGAGAGGTCCGCAAAAGGCTTCGGCGTATTGCTCTTCTGCATGAATACGCTCGGCTTGATCGTATTCTCCTTCACCTGCTCCAGTGCTTCCTTAAGGTCGTGAAGTGCCAGAGGAGCAATGACAAGGCTCTCATAAGCAAGGAATGAATTGATATGATAAGTGGCGCCCGTAAGATAGTCGGAATAGTAAGCCTCCTCCGACTTCTCGATCATCGGCCAATAGTCGATCGTTGAAAGTGCATGTGCATCGCGGTGTCTGTAGTCACGGACGATCCTTCGAAGAAGCCTGATCTCGTTGCTGTCCATGAGCTTTGTATCGCAGTATACGTTTCCGTAAGGCATGATGAAGATCTTGATGCATGATTCATCAGGGATGTTTCCAGATACTCTGGAATTAAGACCGTGAAGTCCTTCTACGACCAGGACGCCGTTCTCAGGAAGCGTGATGGCCTCTTCGGGATCTCTCTCCTCTGACTGGCGGGTCTCGAAGTTAAAATACGGCGGGATTACCGTCTTTCCTTCCATGATATCCTTGATATCGGAATTGGCACGCTCGAGGTCCAATGTGTCGATAGTCTCGAAGTCAGGTCTTCCGTCTCTGTCGAACGTCAAGTCCGTAAGCTTATAGTAATCGTCCAAAGAGAGGAACCCGGCCGGTCTTCCGCTTTTTGTAAGTCCCTCTGCCAGATGTCTTGTGAACGTGGTCTTACCCGAAGATGTCGGTCCGGAGATAAAGATAGCCTTGATCTCAGGATTATTACAGGCTTCGTCGATGGCGAGCTTAGTACGCTCTACGAACAATTCCTCTGATTTCTTGATGAATTCGTTAAGTTTCTTAAGTCCTAAGCTCTCCTCGAGATCTTCTACCGTAATATCTGTTCTGTCCTGTAACTGTGCCATTTATATCATCTCCGTTCCATTTTTCTCTTCGCGAAAAATCTTCGAATGACAAGTCTTGCGATAAGGAAATCATATCCGTACTGCAAAAGACGGTAGACCAGATAGACAGCACCCGGAAGGAGCACGGCTACCAGCGCCCAGAAGGCAAATACCAGTACTACGTGTATACCGCCCGTTACGACACCCATGATGGTCGCGAACGTTCCTGCGGATTCAAAGAATTTCTCGGTGTATTTCTCAAGAGTCGAGTTAAGGTAATTGATCATGTAATCCTGAAGATCGCCGGACTTGACCGACAGTCTCGGAAGAATGAGCGATACCGTAAAGCCTACGATAAGCACATGCTTATAAAGCTTTTCCAATAAAACAAGTATTTTGCCCCACAAGGGCATTCGATAATACCTGAAACAGATGAAAGGGCATGCCAAAAAAAGCAATGCGAAGATAACAATCTTAAGTGTGCTGATGCCGCTTAAAACAGGGATCAGCTTATTTCTCCAGTAGCAAAGGAAGACGATGGCATCGATAAAAAGGCCATACAGAACGAACAGCGCCAGATGACGCCTGTTCTCAAAATCCGTATCGCTCCACAATTTTCCGAGAAATAAACCCTCGAGATAATCCATTTATGCCCTCCGCCAAATAACTACAAACAAGAAAATTTTAACACAAAACAGCCTTTATTTAAAATCTGACCCGTTACCTCAAACGGAACGTGCACTCCGTCATCTTCTCGATAAGTTCCTTGAGCGCATTCCACTCATTCGGGAAGTGCTGGCAGGACGTGGACGACAGTGTATCCTCATTATCGAAAAGTACTCTTATCTGCCAGATGGACGGATTCGCGGTCTTATGACCGATCTCGTCGCCCGAGCCGTTGTTATATTTGATGAGCCACTCGAGCATATGTGTCTTAGGAAGTTCTCTCTTGAGGTATTCCATCTTCTCGCTCGTAATACCTCTCATAAAGTTGTTGTTCCACATGTATCCGTCGTTCCATGTGATAAGCCTCTTATCATAGTCAAACTTGACCTTGAGACCTTCACCTGATGCGGAACTTAATACCACTTCAAAAAGCTTGATGTTTTCATAAGTAACTTCACTTAGATCTTTTACCATAACAACCTCACTGCTCATCAACATGGCTGATCTTTACGGCATAGATCGATCCGGTCTTGGAACCGATCACGAGAGTGTCTCCGTATACTGCCGCAGACGCCTCGAAAACGGCCTGGCCTGTTACATCAGAGTCGACCAGGATGTGAGTTATCCTCTCACCTGTCTGTGCATCAACAAGATGTATCTGGCCATAGGAATCGCCGATCAAGATATAACCATTGCCCTCTTTATCATAGACATCTACAGGTGAACTGTAGGTGTACTTATTCATCTCATAAGTCCATTTGGTGCTTCCCAACAGCTTGTCGTAAGCTACCAGTCTATTGCCGTCGATAAGACTTTGTGTTCTGCTGTACGAGAAGATCACTATGTCGGAAATGCCCTTCTTTCCCGCTATCGGATTTCCAAGACATCCGCCTGTATTATCAGTATCGCTGGTCTCTCCGTTATATGTGTAGCAAGGCTGGGATGTCTGCCAGACGATCTCGCCCGTAAGTCCGTTGAACTTGTATGTATAAGCAGCGCCTGAATACTCTCCGACTATTCCTCCCTGACCGTCAACCTCTGTGCAGACGTAAACATAAGGAACACCGTTTTCTTCCTCGACTACAGGCGAGATATCCGAATCATCGCTCAGCTTAAACTGCCATACCATCTGGAGGGTATTAAGATCAAGGCAGATGAGATTCCAGTCGTTGTCGCAGAAATATCCGTAACCGTTATAAACGGCGATGGAACTTTCCACACCGACCGTAGCGCCCTTGTTGGAATCGTTGAAAAGATACTTGAAGCTGAATGGCTCAACGTTGATGGAGATAGAAGAACTGCCCTTCTCGTAGACCGTGTTGAGCTTGAAAGTATAGATAAAACCGTTCTCACTAGGCCAGATAAGCGTGTCGCTTGCCGCATCGATGATAGGAGATGAGTCGCTCGCGCCCCAGTTTACTCTGTAAGAACTGGTATCGATGTTGTTGCAGTAATAAAGTCTGGAACCGTCGATGAGGGAGAAGATCCTCATTCCAAACTCGGAATTGCCGCTGTTCTCGTCTGTCTGACCAACGTAGAGGAGAGGATAGCCTCTCGGATCTACTGCAGGCGTTCCCTTGATCGAGCATCCGACATCGATAGGATCTCTAGTCATGGCTCCGTCAGCGAGATTGAAGAAATAGACCTTGCCGTCCAAAGCTGCGATTATGACTTCGACCAGTTCCTGGTCCTTGAAGCTCTCGTAGATGTTCATGCTTCGTCTTACAGACTCGTCCCACTTAACGATGAGAGGCTGGCCCGTCCACTGAACGCCTGTCCATTCGAATTCCCAGTTGGATGAAAGCTTGGTGCCAAGTCCTGAGTATTCCCAGATAACTTCCAGGTTATTAGGCTCGGAAGGAACGTATCCGAATGACGCGCAGTTTCTGAAATTGTTGCCTCTGTAGGTCGTTATGCCTGCGAGATCAGAATACAAAAGAGGATCCCCCATGGATATGAGGTCTCCTCTCGAGAAATCAGTAACAACAGATCCGTTGCTCAAGACAGACTGAGTAAGTCCGCGTGAAGAAGGAGCTACGGAAGAAATAACGTTCTCAGGAATAATGACAGCCGTACCCGAAGCTGATCCCGGGTAAAGAAGCGGGTTCTGGTTGTCCTTAAGAGGCTGTACCGGTGTAGGCGTCGGAGAAGCCACAACGATATAAGCCGAATTAACGGGATTGGACGCAGAAGTATTGTTCTTGCTCCACGGGAAACCTTTTTCCTTATAAGCGAGGACGGCAAGAACTGCTGTAAGTATCACCATCAAAATGGTCACAATGACTACGAGCGGTGCGAAACCCTGATTAGGATCTCTGGACGGCTCATGATAAGCATTGTCAGAATCGATGTACTGATCTTTATTGTTCATACTCCAAAATCCATAACTGTTTTTTTGCGAAAAAACTCCCTACAATATAGCAAATTTTGGAATGATTCTCAATGCTAATAATATAAATAATAATAAAAGATACTTGAACAGAACCGTCGAAAACCCCGTATTGTCAGAGTTCAGACGCTATCTCTTCCAGCCTGATCAGCCTGTGGTTCATGCCGGACTTACTTATAGGCGGATCCATGAGCGCGCCGAGCTCCGAGATGGATAATCCCGGGTTATCGATAAGCACCTGAGCCGCGCTCAGTAGTTCCTTCGGAAGGCTGGCACTTTCCTCAGAAGCCAGAAGCTTGGTAAACAGCGCAGTCCTTCTGGCGCCCGCATCTGCCTGCCTTTTGGCGTTTCCGGAGTCGCAGTTCACCGCGCGGTTGACCTTGCCCTTGATATCTTTGTCGACACGTATGCTCTCGAAATCCAGAAAAGCCTTATTAGCTCCTATCAGCGCGAAAAAGGTCGATACCGAATCTCCGCTCCTGAACCTTATGACCGTCACGTTGTCCCTTACGGACAAAGACGGCTCAATATCATTACTGTGGAGCATCCAGATGATAAGGGATACCGCGTTGCTGTTTTTGACGTGGATCTCGATCCTGTAGCTTTTTTTAGGATCTGAACAATAGCCGCAGCAAAGGAACGCACCCTTCAGGAAGTTACGCTTGAACTCCATGGAAGACGACAGGTAGTCCGCACTTTTTTCGGAAAAACACATGGAAAAATCGTCTATGAAGGCTTTCTTTGACTCAGGGGCTACGGATATCCTGACCGTCGACTCCAGCTTTTTGACTTCTGCCTTGTACGACAATAGCGACATCAGATTAAGGATGAACTCGTCAAGTCCCGGCTCCGCTTCCACGGAAGTTGCGAACTTAAGGTCCCTGTCTGGCCTTTCGCAGCAGAAGATGCCCGCCAGGAGCGCCTGCCTCTCGGTAAGTCCCTTTGGGATCTGACGCATTATCTCGGCACGTATGTCCTGACTGAACGAACCCATCAGCCCTTCTCCTTGGCGTAGCGCGGATCCTTGTCGAGGTCTCTGTGGTGAAGCCTTGTCTTGTAGCCCTTCCTCATGAGATATTTGTTAAGGCGCTCGGCGATATAGACGGATCTGTGACGTCCGCCCGTGCAGCCGATGCCGATATGAAGTCTTCCCTTGCCCTCGCGGATATAAAGCGGGATGAGGTAGTTCATAAGGCCGAACTGCTTCTTGATATACTTCTCGGTCTCATCAAAGCTCTCGAGATAATCGATAACGCCCTGATCCTTACCGCTCAGCGGCTTAAGCTCATCAATATAGTACGGATTCGGCAGGAACCTTACGTCGATCACGTTATCGCAGTCGACAGGAAGTCCGTACTTGAATCCGAAAGACTCGATAAATACCGACATGCCGGTATTCTGGTCATCCTCGATAAGTGCGCCCAGTTCTTCTCTAAGCGCAGGAATAGCCATCATGGAAGTGTCTATTACGTTTGTCGCAGTGCCTCTGATACCTGAAAGGAGCTTTCGTTCCTGAGCGATAGCCTCCGACAGCGACAGGTCCTTGGCGAGAGGATGCTTACGTCTGGTCTGGCGGTAACGTGATACCAGGACCTGATCGTTCGCCTCGAGGAATATGATCCTATACGGGCATCCGATCTCCTTCTCGATCTTCTTCTTGGCTTCGCCGAAGCCCTTCAGGAGCTCCTTGGATCTGATATCGACCACGAACGCCAGCTTCTCGATGCCGTAGCCTTCACCGCCCTGGCCCTTGAAGAACGTCTTCGCGAGTTCCGGCAGTATCATCGGCGGGAGATTATCGATACAGAAGAATCCCTGATCTTCAAAAAAGTCGCACGCCTGGCTTTTGCCCGCTCCCGACATACCCGTTAGAATGATCAGTTCCATAAAATGCCCCCTTTAAAAACCGATGAGTCTGACTTCAGGCTCCAGCTTGACGCCGCAGCGCTCTTCGACCTTCTCGATCACATAATTTATGAGTCTGTAGATATCCGTGGCCGTCGCTTTGCCGCCCACGTTTACGATAAATCCCGCATGCTTCGCAGACACCTGCGCACCGCTATGATCAATGGCAAACCCCTTAAGTCCCGCCTGCTCTATGAGCGCGCCCGCATAATAACCCTCAGGTCTCTTGAACGTCGATCCCGCGCTCGGCAGCTCCAGCGGCTGCGAACTCGTCCTCTTGTTCTTGAGCTCGTTCACATAGTTGAGTATCTCGGAAAGGTTGCCCCTCTTGAGCGTTGCCATGGCACTCAGCACAATATACCCTTCCTTCTCGAAAACGCTCCTTCGATAACCGAATTCGCATTCCTCATTGGTAAGTTTCCTGATATTGAGGCTCTTCGGATCGATGTAGGTAACCTCGGTTATGATGTCCTTCATCTCTCTTCCGTAAGCTCCCGCGTTCATGAAGACCGCGCCTCCGACGCTTCCCGGGATACCGCAGCAGAACTCCGCCCCAGTAAAGCTTTCATTGGCGATGGTATTTCCGAACGCCGACAAGAGCGCGCCTGCGCCCGCCTCAATGACCAGATCTTCCTCGTCCTTCGAGAAGATCTTGATCTCCGAAAATCCCTTGCCGATCTTTATTACCAGCCCGTCAAATCCCGCATCGGAGAACAGCACATTAGAACCGTTGCCCAGGACAACAGTCTTGACCTCCATCTCTCGCGCGGTGAAAAGCAGCTGTTTTAATTCTTCCTCATTAGACGGCTCGGCGAAGTACTTCGCTTCTCCGCCTGCCTTGAACGTACAGTATTTCTTCATGCTGACGTTCTCTCTTACAAGACCCTGATAGCCAATAGCGTCTATCTTCAGTGCCAGATCCATTAAATATTTCCTCCGGGGAATACACGGGCAACGAGATCCTGTGCCGCGTTATAACCCATTTTCTTAACACGATAGTTGATGGCCGCAGCCTCGACGATGATAGCGAGGTTACGTCCCGGTCCTACAGGGATCGTGATCGAAGGAACCTTGATACCCAGGATATCCGTCGTCTCATCCGTAAGACCCAATCTGTCATATGTCTTATTCTCGTCCCACAGCTCCAGGTTGATAACGAAGTCGATACCCTCCTGCGGCTTGACCGACGATACACCGTAAAGTTCCTTAACATCCAGGATACCGATACCTCTGATCTCGATAAGGTGTCGGATAACATCAGGCGCACGACCCACAAGCGTCGTATCCGATACTCGTCTGATCTCGACCTGATCATCCGCGATAAGCCTGTGACCACGCTTAACGATCTCGAGAGCCGTCTCGGACTTACCTACGCCGCTCTCACCGAGGATAAGGATACCTTCACCGTTAACCTCGACCAAAACGCCGTGCATACTGATCCTCGGCGCGAGTTCCAGGTTCAAGAACTTAATGAGCGCACTGTTGAACTGGCTCGTCGCCTGCTCCGTCCTTAAGATCGGCACATTGAGCTTTTGTGCAGCTTCGATGACCTCATCATGAGCCTCATGATTTCTGGTCAGGATAAGACACGGTACATTTTTTTCGAAAAGGGCCTCAATAGCCTTCCTTCTGTTCTGTGAAGTCAGATGCTCCAGGTACGCATGTTCCATGTTTCCCACGACCTGGATACGGTCCGGGCCGAAGTGATCATAGTATCCCGCGAGCTGAAGTCCCGGCCTCGTCACGTCGGCAACGCAGATCCTTCTTTGCTCGATGTCGCCTGTATCATAGACGATCTCAAGGTCGAAATACTTTACTATCTCTGACAGAAAAACACTGGAATACGGCATCTTGATATCCTCCCATTCAGAACCTTAACTCCTTAATTCTATCAAACATAAAAAAGCCCCGCAACGCACCAAAGCGCATTCCGGGGCAATTGTAACCTTAATGTTATTTACAGCTCAACCTTGATCTCGTGCTCTTTTCCGTCCTCGAAAACATCGATCTTCGTCGAACTGATCTCGTTTCCGTCAACAGTCACCTTAACGCCGTTCTTGGTCCTTCTGAACCCAACCGGCTTAGTGATCTCGATCTTATAGATCGCCTTGCCGTTATTAACGGTAACATTGAGCTTCGTGTCCTCTTTCCTAAGAAGCGGCTCGCAGATAAAGTTCTCCGACGTAAACTCGATACCGAAGCACGAGAACAGGCAAAGCAAAAGCCACGTAGATGTTCCCGAGAGCGTAGGTCCGATGTTCTCACCAGTCTCGCAGTTGTTGTACTGTGTGCAAAGTCTCGGGTTACCTGCAGTAAGGAACGGTGACTTCAAAGTCCTATAAGGAAGGATCCTGTCGATTACCCAGTAAGCTTCATCAAGAAGTCTTTCAGCAAGCTTATCATCCTCTACTTCCTTAGCAGCCTTGAGCATTGCAGCTGCAGCCATCATATTAGCGTGCTTAAATACACCGCCGTTCTCACGGTCACCAGGATAGTACAAAGCAACGTCGATCTTAGGAGCGATCTTGCTGTACTCAACTGTAGAACAAAGTCTGAAACCATATGGTGACTTAAGGTACTTATCCATTGAATCGAGCATGCTCGTGATCTGAGCCTCGGAAGCGCATCCTGCAAGTACAGACCAGGAGAAAGCATTGAGGAAGTAAGAACCCGGAGCATCCTCAACCTGGAGGTTATCACCTGCAGCTCCAAGGTACTTAAGCTCAGGCTTGTCTTTTCTGTTGAAGAGGACTCTTGCAAAGAAGTCATTCTTCCAAGCATTCTCGTTAAGATCCTTATAAAGCTTCTCGCTTATAGCCTTAAGCTCATCTGCATAAGAGTCACCAAAGTGAGTAAAGAACTTGGTAGCAGCATCAACAGCAACCTTCAAAAGGAAGCCGTTCATAACAGACTCGGAATACTCAGACTCAAACGGAACCTCACCGTAAGCCTTGCCCTTAGCCTTAAGCTGCTCCTTATATGCCTCGATCTTATCAGCACCGCCGATACAGTCAGGATCGACTCTCAGACAGTCGTTCCAGTCAGCTCTGTCGATAAGAGGGATTCCGTGGTTACCGATAGAGATCTTTGCGCTATAGGTAATGATAGCCTTGATGGTATCAAGGATGGAACGCTTGTCACCCTCAGTACCTGCAACAGGAAGCTTCTCTTCAAGGAATGCATAATCGCCTGTAAGGCTTACATATCTGTCGAGAGCCTGCAAGAGCCACAAAGCATCATCAGACCACCAGCCCGGCTCCTTACCTGTCCAGTAGAAGTTGTGGTTTGCAAAGCCTGCTTCGTGAACATTTCCAGCCCACTCGCGAAGGAGCTTTCTTACGAACTCCTGCTGACCCATGCTCTGGAAATAGTACATGGATGCAAAGATGTCCTGGATCTCTCTGAAGCCGATCTCTCTATAGCCCTTCTGTGTCCAGTCGAGTGATCTCGATACGAATGTCTGATAGAAGACCTGGAAAGGAAGGTTGTTATTAACATATGCCTCGAAGTCCTTATCTTCGTGGCTGATCTTCATATAGCTTGAATAGTCCTTGGTGAACTTGATGAGCTTATCAAGAACTGAAGGAAGTGCAGCATCATCGCTGAATCTCTTGATGAGAGCCTCGATCTCTTCCTTGATCGTAACATCATCCTTGAAGTCAGGATTGAGCTTATCGGAAGAAAGACATGTGAAGTTATCTGCACGGACCGTAGCGCCTGCCTTGACCGTAAACGGTGTAGCAAGTGCAAAGAATCCCGGACCTTTTCTTGAAGGTCTGCAGGAAAGATGTGAGATGAACTCAGGATTTTCAAGTGAACCGTTACCTACAAGCTCGCTATACTTAGCGCAGTACTCCTTAGGAAGGATCACCTTGCCGTCCTCATGAACGAGAAGAGTAGAGAATCTGATGTTACCCTTTGTCCACTTCGGGTTAGGGTTAAAGCTTATAGCTGCGATATCGTCATTCTCGTCAAAGAATACTTCAGACTGAGCAACAACTGTAGTAAAGATAACATCCTCACGGAGAGCATGTACTTCACT
>JAGCGK010000081.1 GCA_017649645.1 Clostridiales bacterium
CACCGCAATACGGACAAAATTGGAAAAAACTTATCGAAGCATTAGTATTATGACTTGTTCCTGTTCTACAAAACGGACACACTTTGTCGCCGTTAAGTATTATCCACTCGCCTGTCGGTCTTTCAAACTTCGCCTTTGCCATTTCATAACCATTAGCAAAACCTTCTTTGATAGCGGATTTAATATCCTCGTTGGTGATAGCCTGCGATCTATCTTCAAGAGCCTTGATAGCAAGGTCAAGAGCCTTTAGTTCGGACGAAAGTCTTTCTTCCGTCATTAAGCCTTTTAACCATTGGATAGCCACTTTATTCGTCATCGGTTACCTCCTCTCTCATAGGCTCCATAGTCATAAAGTAGTTACCGCCTATCCTGTCATAAGCTACTCCTGCGTTATATCCACGGCAGTTAAAGAATAGTAGCCACGGGTACTCCTCTCCGCTATTTATCCACTCGTAAGCTTCTATCACCGCCTGATCGGAGAGGTCAGTCCTATTGGTAACGCTATGACCGTTCCTTACTGTGGAGAACTGACCGCTCTGCGTTAGCACTTCCGTTACTGTATCCGGGAAGCGACTATCCATAACTCGACATAGGATACATAAAGCGATATACCTTCTGCCTTCCGTACTCTCAGTAGTCCTATCGGACTCTGCTTCTACCACGGAAGAGAAGAGAGTGAACTCTTCTACTGTCAGTCCTACCGACTCTGCTCGCTCCTCTAAACTTATGCACTCGAAGGGTATCGGAGCCTTAACTAAGCTGATACTGATAGTTACGATAGCCATAAGTGTTAATAGTCTATTCATTCCTTACCTCCTCGCAGATGTAACACTTCTCAGGAAGTGTCGAGGTATATGTCTCCTTGTAGTTGCACTTCGGACACTTAACCTCATGAACTGTTAAACCCTGATACTTCTTATCGGGTAGCTTCTGCCATTTCATATTTAGCCTTCTCCTTTTCGTATAGATCCTTCGTAGCCTTCCTCCAGAGTTCCCAAGTGTATTGCTCGGAGTAGCCTATCCTCTGTCCTATTGCCTTTATAGACAGTCCTTCGATGAAGTAGAGCCGTAATATCTCCCCTCCTAAGGTGTCGAAGCTCATAATGATAGCTTCATATTTGCTATTCGCTTCCCGGAGTCTGTTTAACTTCTCTAAGTATTCCGTTCTCTCCTCCTCTATAGTCGCTATGGTCTCGATGACTTTAGCGTCAGGATCGGGAGTCTTCTGTAAGCGGTCCTTCGAGTAGTCGGTTACTCCGCCTGTTAAGCGGTCGAGCAGCTTAGCAGTAAGGTTATCTATCGACTCGATAAGACTGTTTATCGAGCGTCTGTTTTCTCTTACGAGGTAGAGTTCATCCTTAAACTCTGTAAATGTCATAGGCTACCTCCTCGACTTCTATATCTACAAACGGTCTATCGCTCCATAGCTTGATAACCTGCAAGTCTGCTACCTGCTGATCGCCTTTAGAGAAGAAGTGCATATCCGAGAGCGTATCTTGAAGAGCCTTAACTGCGTTATCGTTATCCGGCTTCGTAGTCTTAAGCCTTCCCCAGAGCTTCCGCTCCACGGATGAGAAGCCGAAGATAACCTTAAGCCTTACTGCTCCCGAGAACTCAGGAACTTTAAGCCTGTTATTCATAAGCTGAAGTCTTATGAGCCTTGCGTACTCTTCTTTAAGGTCGAGGACTTCCCTTTTCGTATAGACCGCTCCCGTGTATCGGTTTATCCCCTTCTCCTGAGAAGTGATAGTAGGGTTACCTGATAGATATATCCTCAGCTTCACTTCGACTCCCTCCTCTGCCATTCCTCCGACCATTCACCTAAGACCTCATATATGCTCTTAAGCTGAGACTCCGTTAAGGCTTCTGTCTTGATAGCGTTCCGCTTAATAAGGATGAAGAGTATCTTCTGAAGTTCCAAAACTGATTTATGAAGCTTTACTGTCTGATCTGCGATAGCGTCTATATACTTATTTGCCATTGTGTTATCTTCCTCGCTTTCTTAATATCTCCCGGGGTATCCCGTATAAGTTCTCCATAGCCATAAAGAAGGCTTTACTCGCTTCCGTATCGTCATTAAGATAGATCTTCCCTCGCTCTGCCTGACTTATGGACTGCGGAGAGTAGAGCGTCTTCATAGCTACTTCCTTTTGTGTTAGTCCTTCCGCTCTTCTGGCTCTTATCAGTTCGTAGCGGTAGTTATATCCTTTACTCGGTCCTCTGCTCATAATTGACAAACCTCCTGCTCTTCCGGGGAGCCGTTACACACCGAGTCGAAGTAAGGACAGATACATGAGCCTTTACAAAGCCGTTCTCTTATATCCACCTTCGGAGCTTCTATGTAAGACTTCTCTTTGGCTTCGAGCTTTTTATGCTCCTGCTCCTGATCGTCTATCTGGAGAAGCCACCCTGCCCTCTTCTTAAGCTGCTCTATCTCGGAAGGATGAGGATAGAACTTGTTACGCTTAATGCGGATATAGATGTAACAAGCCTTATAGATGAGCCTCGGATCGTCATCTTTGAAATACATAAACCAACTGCGAAGCTGACTCTCTATATCGGTAGGCTCGTTTGCTAAGTGTTCATCGTGTAAGTCGCTTAATAGCTTCGTTATCTGCTCTGGAGTCATAAACAACCTCTCTCCTTTAGTAACTGCCTATAAGGGTTAGTGTCCTTCTTAGGAGCGGTCTTCTTATCACTTCTCTTCTCCCAAGTACGAACACAAGCCTTCCAGTCCTTCATTTTGTCCTTACCGACCTTCCACCCTTTTGAGGTATAGAAGTCTACAAACTGCTCAGGATCTACGGAGTTACCTCTCTCTAAGCAGTAAGTTTTGACTTCATCAACTGTCGGAGGGATGAATACCTTACTCTTATTAATATTGATATAACTGTTTGATGAAAGTGTTGATATAATTGGTATTGCTTTGTCATTTTCGACAAATGCATTTGCTGAATTTGACAAACCATTTGCTGAATTTAGCAAACCATTTTTCAAATCTGACAAACCATTTGTCATATTTGACAAATCGGAGCTTACGACCGCATACCACTTAGTCCTATCTATGTTTATCTTGTTATAGCAACCGACCTTAACTAAGCCATTATTAACAAGAGTATCGAGTCCTCTTCTGATCTGACCGACAGACAGATAGTCGAAAGTCTCCTGCAGCTCTCTTACACTATGGTAAGTCCAGAAGCTACCATCCTGCTCATTAGTACCGCTCTGCCTATTCTGCTCGCACCAATAAGCGAGGTAAGCGTAGATTACCGCAGGGATGACTCCAACCTTTTTGGCTAATTCTGTATCAAAGCCATGTGTAGCCATTAGAAGACCAACTCCTCCGGCTCCTCCGCAGGAGCGGAGTTATTGGATGAGCCGGGAACGAAGGCTACTTGATCGACTCTAACCTCAGTAGCCTTCCTCTTCCCGTTCTCGGTCTCCCAAGTGCGAGTCTGAAGCTCACCCTTAACCGAGATAGGCTTACCTTTAGTGAAATACTTAGAGATAAAATCTCCCGTAGTCCCCCACGCTTTACAGTCGATGAAGTCCGTCTCCTTACTCTTACCGCTTCTATCTACTGCAATAGTGAATGAGACTACTTTAGATCCTGAGTCGAGCGTCTTAACTTCTGCGTCTCGAGTCATTCTGCCAACTAATATAACTGCGTTCATTGTGTATCCTCCAGATAGTCGTATATATTCATCTGTCCTATGTGTTCTTCTCCATTAGGGTTAAGCCACCAATGAGAAGGATCTCTCCACGGAATACCGATATAATCGAGAACTCTTCCCCACCCGTAAGGAGTTCCGTCTTCATCCTTAAGGCATTTATTCATCCAGAAGTCCCACTCCTCAGGAGCTCTCTCATATAACCTATCGAAGCGATGAGGTCTTACTTCGAGCTGAATACCAAAACCACACATAGAGCACCCGGTCCGAGCCTCTCCCGTGGTAGAGTATTCGAAGTCTCCATTAGGCTTAGGTTCCTTGCTTATTACGACTTCTCCATAGATCTCGGGTATATGGACCTTTAGATCTACTGCAAGATGGATAACGTCTGAATGTAGAAAAAACGAAAACGGAGCTGACCGAGCGGTAGTCTTACCCCAATAGTTACAACCGTGTTCCTCTAAAGCCTCTGCTCTCTGTCCTCCTTCGGAAGCCATTATCCCGAGATAAGGAACTGAGTTATGCTCCTTTGCCCAATTATCGCAGGGAGCTTCTTTGAGGTAGTAGCAGCATTTACTACTTACTTTGAAGTTAGTAGGAGCTTTATAACCGAGAGCCTTCCCTTCTTCATCTAAGCCTCCGAAGAGTTCGAGGTATGTCTGAGGCAGTCTCATTTTGCTATCTACTGCGTAATGACCTTGTTCTCCACACTCCCCCGTAATAATGGCATGACGGACTGTCTTATTCTTTTCCGTGGGATGAGCTAACGTGTCTATCTTGTTAGCGTTCCTCTTCGACAGGATCGGGAAGCCTTCTTCCTTAAGGACTCTTACTTTCGACTTAAGAGGCTTCACGTTGATACAACCGAGCTCCTTATGGACCGCTTGTATGGTCTTATCCTCCAGAGAGGAAGCAGAGATAAAAGGTATCTGCTTATCCGTATATCCGAGCTTCCTTATGAAGTAAGCTAACGTGATAGAGTCGAGTCCTCCGACCGATACATGGCAGTTTATGTCTCTTCTTAAGGCTTCTTCGTAGAAGTCTCTTATCCTGAGCTCTGCCATTCTGACTTTGACTTCATAAGGTAAGGACTGTCTCTGAAGCATATCTCTATGCTTCTCTTGCTTATAGGCTTTAAACTCTTCGAGAGTCATATCCTTATTGCTCATTAGTCATCTATCGGAAACGGTAAGACCGCCTCCTCCTCCTTTACTACAGACTCCGTAGGCTTCTCACGCTCTGCCTTAACTGCCTTACCGCAGTCATAGCAAAGCTGCTTCCCGAACTTCTCTCTCGTTTGCTTAGCCACATCGGAAGGACTATGACCTCCGATAGATCCGATAGGCTTACCGCAACGCTCGCAGATGAAACTCGCAGGAGCCTTAGGCTCGGGGATAGATTTATTCCCTTTAGGACTTTCACCCTGAGCGATAGCGTTACTCACTTCTTCCGCAGAAGCGATAGAAGAGCCTATGCCTATTCCGAGGATACCGAGAGCTCTGCCTACTGCTGAGGTCTCGCAGTTCTCGATATATGAGGTCTTATTGATATAAGATGAAGTCTCCTTCTCGAAAGCGTGTCCCGTTGCGAGGACCGTTCCCTCTGGAGTTAAGACAGTAGCTTTCATAATGACTAAGCCGTTATCGTGAGAGAGTATCTCGGTTAAGATAGTCCCTTCCGGGTAGAGCCTTCTAAAAGCGATAATGCGGTTATTGACCTCGACATACTCCTTACCCTTGATATTCGTAGTCGGGAGCTTCTTATTCACATCTTCGAGGGTAAGTTTAGTATTGCTTAACTTTTCACCTGCCATACTTAAACCTCCTCGAGAGTGTATCTTGCTACTGAAGCTACTCTGCCGTTCTTAGCCTTAACGGAGACCATTTCCTTACTGATCGGGACTCCCTGCCTTCTTAAATCGGAGATACGAGAAGCGAGCCTCATAATTCCGAGTTCTCTAAGAGCTTTCATCTGCGTTATCTGCTTATGAGTTTTGAGGTAGTCGTATAACTCCTCTGTCTGCGTTCTAAAATCGTTCATAAATCACTCCTTATCGAATACGGATAGACTCGGACTGCTCCAGATGAGCGATACCGCTAAGAGCGAACTTCAGATCGGGATCTCCGCTCTCCAAGTCTTCTTTAATCAGCTTCTTATCTACCTTCGGCTCTACGGGGATGAGATACTTCTTAGATAGCAGTTTAGGTATCTGCTCATCGGGTATATCGAACTTGACCGAAGCAGCGTTCTTTTGTACGGAAAAAGTAAAGAGCGGAGTCTTAACCTTAGGGTTATTAGTCGCTTTCATAGCGTCTCTCATAGCGAGCTTCATGTTAGCTACTCTGTTTTCGAGAGTCTTACGCTTAAGCGATAACCTCTCCTCTTCTGCCTTCAGACCTGCTATATCAGCTTCGAAGTTCTTAATGATCTTGCCGTAGTTCTCGAGCTTATCCTCTATGTCATCGGCTAAGTTACTAAGAGCCTCTTCAAGCTGAGCCTTAAGGTCTTCGGGTATATCGACCTGCTCCATAATGTCGGAGAACTTCTGATAGTCTCCTGTGAGTTCATATAGTGTCATAAAATCACTCCTTTAATAAACTTGTATCCAAGCTCGCTGAGCCGTGGATACTCTCTCTGTAAGTTCTTACGAAGTCGGGGAGTTCACTTAAGAAAGCCTCTCTTGCTTCCGGGACTACTACATCAGCGATAACCGAGTCGATGAGAGCCAAGAGCTCTGATACGATAGTCATACCTTCTCCCGATATGTCGGTTAAGATTTCACCCTGCCTAACGTGATTAGCCTTAATCATTAGAAGCCTCCGTACTTAATACCCTTGTCGTTAGGCTCGTAAGTGATAACGACCTTATCGGACTTCGCAGCGTCTCGCTCCTTGATTACTCTTATGTCTCTCTTTTGGGATCTGATCTCGGTATCCTGAGCCTTCATAGACTTCTCTATCTTCCTGAGCCTTGCCGTTACATCGAAGTAAAGACCTGTCAGTCCGAGAGTTATAAGAATGAAGCCTATAACCGTAAGTAAAAGTAATAATCTCATTGTTCACTCCTTAATTCTGAATACTTCGTCAAAGTTACTGCGAGCCTTCATAACTTCGCTTAAGTCCTCTTTGTCTATCTCCCCTGCTATCATCTTCCCGATGATCGAGTTCGCTATAGCTCGCTTCTCATCTGCCGTGAACTCCTTATCACCCTTAAGGACTTTGTAGAGCCTATTCCGCTTCATACAACCTGCGGAGGCTAACTCTTCACAATTCCTAAAGTAGCGACCTAATCGGGGATAGACTTTAAGCTCCGCTCTCATCTTTTAGCCTTTTTGGCTACTCTCGGAGTAAAAAAATAAGACATTATCTCTTCATCCGGGATCTGTAGCAACTCTGCAGCTTTATAGACTACTTCGGGACTCCACCCTCGCTGACCGTTAAGTTTGCGAGATACATAAGAGTCCGATACCCCTAAAGCCTTAGCAAAGTCGCTATGAGTAGCGTACTTCTCTTCTATACGTTCTCTTAGCTTACTCATTGTATCCTCCTTTCTGTCCGTTTAATTTGCCACTTTGGCAACTGATTTTACCTTATACTTAATTTGCCACTTTGGCAAGTGTTTATTTGCCACTTTTGCAAATGTAACATAGCGGTAATATAATCGAACTGAAGGAGTGATTTATATATGAAAGACTTGTATATCATTAAGGATAGGCTTAATGAAGCCTTAAAATATAGGGATATGACACCTAAGCAGTTAGCAGAGAGAAGCGGTCTGCACTTTACCGCTATCTATCGCTACTTAAAGGGAGAGAGAATACCGAAGACAGATACCATAGACTTAATGGCTAATGCCCTTAACGTATCGCCTTCATGGCTATTAGGCTATGATGTTCCTATGCTTCTCGATGACTCCGCTATAAAGCCTGATTTCACGATTAAGACCGAGGAAGATAGCTTCACTCTGGAGATTAAGAGATTAAGCAGTAAGATGACCGAGGAACAGAAGCAGAAGGCTATAAGCATTATCGAGTACGTTATCTCTAAGGGTAAGGAGGACAGTAAGGATGATAACTCCGAAGTATGACGGTCAAAGGTGGAGAATACAGATCCAGAAGGAAGGCAAGCGATACTCCTTCTCTTCTTCCCTTCCCGGTCCGAAGGGTAAGAAGGAATGTAAAGAGAAGTTCGAGCGATGGTATTACGAAGGCGGAGACGGAAGTAAGACAGTCGAGCGAGTCTGTCGGGAGTTCCTCGATGATATAGGGCAGAGAAGAGGTTATGACTCGGAAGCCTATATACAGAATGAGCGATACATAAGGCTCTATATCCTTCCTAAATGCCATAGTCGGAAAATGAATAGAATGTCTCTCCGTGAATGGCAGAGCGTTATTAACACCGCTTCAGGAGCTAAAAAGCCACTCTCACATAAGACGCTTCAAAACTTAAGAGGAATTATCTCTTCACTCGTTAAATTCGGCTATGCTGATTATCAATGCGAGCTTTTAAGAGGAGACCTATATATCCCTCTCGGTCATAGTAAGAAGGAGAAGGAGATACTTCAGCCTGAAGATATTAAGCGACTCTTCGAGCCTTCCGATAAATGGTATCATCCGCTCTTTACTTTTCTCCTTTTGACAGGGCTCCGCCCTTCCGAGGGACTCGGTATTCAACTGTCAGACATAGACGGAGACAGGGTATATATAAATCGAGGCATTAACTCTCGAGGTCAGATAACCTCACTTAAGAACGATAACGCAAAGAGAATGATACCTCTCGGAAGCCTTGCAAGGCAGATACTAACCGAGACTATCGCTCGTAATAATCGGAAGAACTTAAATACTCCGTGGATATTCTGCGATAAACACGGAGATAAGGGTAATCAGTCAACTATGAGGAATAATTGGTTAGAGCTTAAAAAGGAGCGTAATCTTCCCGGAACGATCTACGGCTTACGGCATACATTTATCTCCATGATGAAGACCAACCTCGCAGAGCAGACCATTAAAGATATAGTCGGTCATTCCGTCTCTATGACTACCTTCGAGACCTACGGACATATCGTAGAAGGTGAAGACAGGAAAGCTGCTCAGATTATCGACCTCACCTATGGTGAACTTTTGGGGGAAGATAAGTCTATATCGGGAGGACAGTAAGCTATCGAGTGTCCGTGAAACGTAGATTTTATCGTATTTTTGTATTCTCGGATACATACAAAAAGGAGTTCAACTCTCCTCACCTCCACCAAAGCAAAGCCTTGTAAATAAAGGGTTTCAAGGCTTTTTATTTTGCCTATGGTGAACTTTTGGGGAAGTTTTGAGCAATAAAAAAGAGTCCCTCCGCTACGGAAGAGGGACTGTAATCTGCAAATACCATATAAAGGAATTGTAACTAATCTATCGGAGGACTCCATACATCGGGGGCGATATACCGTAGCTAAAGAGTCTGCTTAGATGTAATTCGACTTAACGAGATAGGAATAGGTCTTCTGCCCTACTACCTTATCGGGGTTAAGTCCTTTAGCCTTCTGGAAGTTAGCGACTGCGTAAGCCGTATTTCCATTAGGAGCGTAGTCATTATCTACTGTTAGCGGTCTGCCGTTCTTACCGACATAACCGAGCTTATTAAGTAAGGTCTGTACCATTCCGACCTCAACGCATACATCACCCTCACGGATAACTCTCATAGTAACTTCCACTTTCTCTACCTCCTGCTCTTCGTGATACCTGAGAACGTAGTCCCACCCCTTCGAGTAGGTATAAAAGGCTCCCGTGGCTATCTCTCTTCCTGTCTGATCTCCCGTCTTGCCTCCCGTGGTAGTTCCCTTCTCATTTATCGAAGCCTGAACTATGCGGAAGTCTCCGAGATATAAGCAGGTATGATGTTTTTCGTTAAGTAATACATCGCCTCTGATAAGTGTCATGCCGTTTCGATACTTGATAGCTTCGAAGCCACATTTAACGAAAGCAGCTCTCATATTCCCGGTATAAGTCGCTCCTGCTTCCTTCACGGGCAGACCTGCGACCTCAAAACTATTTATCAGGAGCGAGGAGCAGTCGAAGTCGGGACCTTGCCTATGTATCTGATCGTAACCGTGAGAGTTATCGTTAGCGATATTCACCGCCCAATTACAAGCGGTTTCAATTATCCCTCCCACCTTCCTTACCTCCGTCATCTATCGTTTTACTTGCACCTTCGAGGAGCTTCTTAATCCACTTCGGGAGAGCCGTAGGAGCTGCCTTATTGATATTCTCGATAATCGAGATAGCTTCATTGATTACGATATAGCAACCTACTATCGTTCCTATCGGCATTGTGAATGGCAGTTCAAGTGAGATAGTACCGAGCAGTATCGGAATGAACGAGTCCATAAAGATACCGAAAGCGAGAGCCAAGATAAGAGCCATCTTCTTCCAAAAGCCTACCCAACCTACCTTACTCGATAGCTTCTCACCCGAAGCCATAGCAGATACGAGACCTGAGATAACATCCATACATATCGCTATAAGTACGCAGAGGATAACAGGTCCGTATATTCCCCAGAAGGAAGCGATAAGTCCACTTATTACGCTCGTAGCGAGCTTGCCTATATAGTGTCTCTCCACCGCTTATACCTCCCTTACTGAATACTGCAAAGTCATATCAAAAGCATTAGTCTTGTTTACCTCTTCCGACAGGTTAGCGACTGTCGAAACATAGGGATAGATATTATCGAGTTGGAAGTAAAGGACATTAGGATCGTAGAAGCCTTGTATGATAGTCCCCTTACCGCCCGATACGTTACGAAGAAAAGTTGATGATTTAGGACTTCTCAGGAACGGCTCGACCGCATAGACCTTGTTATTGTGGAAGTAGTAACCGTAATATGTCGGAAGCGAGTTCTTAGCGATATAGGTTTTATAGAAGTCTCCATTATCCAAAAGGATAGAAGCTCCGTTATTTACATAGCCGTTATCGCTTGCTGACTTGATAGGAGGAGCGAAGCTCAGATCGTAGGAAGTAACATCTGTACTCTCCATATCGAAGCGGAGCATTTTAGCTACTCCGTTCTCTCCGCCTTCCTTGCCGAGACAGTAAAGATAGCGGTCCGTGTCGTTATACACAAAGCCGTCTTTAAAGAGCTGATATTCGCTATTTAAGTCGTTAGAACTCGGAAAAGGATAGAGCCATACATCAGAATAGACCATAGGTGTAGGTGTAGGATCTACAAAAGCGGTCATATCTGACAGAAGGACCTTGTAGTCCTTTATCCTTACCTTCTCTACTGCGTCTTCTGTGAAGTTGTCGAAGGTCAAGATATGGATAGCGTCTCCCGTATATGCAAACGTGTTACGGAAGTCTCCGAAGCCTGACGGAGCAGGAAGAGCCGGACTGATCGGGATAGTGTGTCTTGCTATCTTCCTGACAACATGATCCGTGTCTCCGAGTATTCTCACTCTGGAGCAGCTTACCTCGAACTCATCTATAAAAAGGCTCGTTCTCGCAGAGGATAACGTGATGTAATATCCCTTGCCCGTGTTATAGTCGATGACGCTTAAGTGAGAAATAGAAGTATCGTAGTTATCCGAGTAGATGGAAGATGAGTTGCCGATATAAGAATATCCGAGTGGCTTGTTCGGTGGATTACCGTCTATCGGTAAAGCTCCCTCCTGATAGTCGAAGATAGCAGTCTCGTGAGGACAGAGGCAAACGGAGTTTATCTTGCCGTTGCCATAAGCGTTATCCCACTTCCATACCTTCGTGAAGCCGAGAGTGGGATCTGTGAACGTATGACTGTCAAGCGGAATGTACGAGCCTCTTTTCGGGTTAAGTCCCGTGTAAGTGTCATTACCTGCCTGAGCCGTTACCTCCGAGTCGTGAGCTATCATACAGAGGCTCGGATCGTTTGTCTTATCCGTGAGCAGACAACCGTCAAACCAATTCTCTACGATAGCCTTCTCACGCTCCAGAAGGTAACTAAAGTTACCATAAAGGAAAGTGTCCTGAACTAACGTAGTAACTGTGTTTTTGGTCTCTACTCGCTTATAGACTTTGCCTTTTCTTGACAGGTCAAGTCGAAGCGTTCCTTCGAACTGCTTAATAGAGCTCATAAACTCCCCCTCCTGTGATTAAAACTTAATACCGACTATATAAAGATAGTTTCCCGAACTTGCTTTCGTGTCCGTGATAACAACTCCACGGGAGCCGTTATAATAATTCAGCTCTCCGTTGACCTGACCTATTCCGAAGTCTTCCGTACTTATCGGAGCGAAGCCGAAGCCTATATCGTCTCTACTGCTTGCATTACCTCCAAGAAGTAAATAGTCGTGGTCTTCGAGTATTCCCATTCCCGTAGGCTCGACTAAAGAGCCTGAAAGCGATGAAGCCATATAAATATCGGTTTCCGTAACAGTTCCACCGATGAGGTTAAGTCCCTTCACTTCGATAATATCGAGGTTACGGCTACCCTGTCTTGTAAAAGTCCTCGAAGCTACGGAGTAAATAACATATTGGTTAGTGTTTATATCTCCGAGTGTAAATCTGCTTGATGTGAGCGAGAAGACACTTTCGAGAATATGAGGAGTAACTATCGTCTTTGTCTCCAAGAGCGAAGAACTATTCTTTGTCGTCAATACGATAAAATCATAATTGCTCATATCATCAGACAAAGTGAAACTCGAAGCCAAAGAAGAGTTATCAGCTAATACTGTCTCGCTAAACGTAGGAGCAGAGCCGCCACCCTCTCCCATATGCACATTCCCGAATATTTCCTGTCCGTTTATTATTGCTTTTGCCATTGTTCACCGCCTTTTTCAAAACACTCGCACCCGACAGAATACGGATATACATTTGCCATTAGAAAAGCACGAACCCTAATGCAATTATCTTTATGCTGACATTCTTCGCATTTATATTCGTGATTTTCTTCTTTCAACTTGTTTGCATCGGTTAATCTCATTTTTTTCACCGCCTTTTATGGAATTACCAACATCATAAATCCACGATATGTTGACGCTTTGGGTGCTGAAATACGCAAACGAGCTTTTCCGCTTGTATAGAAACATTGGCAATATGTACTGTCGTTTGTTTCTGTTGAAACCGC
>JAGCGK010000082.1 GCA_017649645.1 Clostridiales bacterium
AAGATGGTCGCCCGAAAAAGCAAGTATCATAATGAGAAGGTTGAGTATAAGGGAAAGACTTTCGATAGTAAAAAAGAGTTCGAGTATTATCTCTTTCTGGAAAGTCTCGAGAAGTCCGGAGTTATTAAAGAGCTCCGGACTCAAGTCCCTATCGAGATACAACCTAGCTTTACAGATCCGGACGGAAAAAAAGAGAGAGCTATTACTTATCTGGCGGACTTTACCTATATAGACGATCAAGGCTTTCACGTAGTCGACGCAAAAGGTATGAAGACAGAAGTATATAAGTTAAAAAAGAAACTTCTCGCCTTCCGTGGGATCAAAATAGAGGAGGTTTAAGGAATGAGCAAGCCGTCTTTTGTTGAAATGGCAGAAAAAGATATGAAATTCGAGGCCGAATGGGTGATTAACGATATACGAAAATATGCTGAAAAGGTGTGTTTAGAGCGTGATTTTGTCGAAGAAACGTTTTTGAAAGCATTTAATACGTTAAGAAAAAAAGGTGGTGACGCGGAATGAAATTTAGAGTAATAGATAAGCTTACAGGAAAAGAAGCCGATCCGTACGAGATTGCACTAAATGAAGAATGGGCGAAGGATTTATGTTACTGCGATATGGACGGATTTGCTATTCTTGAAGACGGTACTTTGCTTCTTGTTGATGAATGTGGGAAGTTTGAGTATTGCGATCCCGATAGGTTTGAGATCATAATTGATGATGAAAGACCACATTGCAAATTTAGAAGCTCGATTAACTGCGATTTCTGTTCTTTTCATAGCGATTGTGATGAACATTGGAAAGAAGGTTAGAAGAAATGACAGATAAACATAAGAGAATAGCAAATGACATTTTCAAGGCTTTCTCAAAAATGGACTCATGCGAACATAAGTGGAAACCATTCAAAGAAGGTACTATGATATGCAAATTATGTGGTAAATTTGCGAAAGTAGGATATATGGAGAGAAGGTGAGAAGAAGTGACTAGAGAAGAATGGATAATCTTTATCCTGTTTAATATTGTTATCAATGTTATTTTTCAAACTATAGCATGGAAAATCGCTTGTAGAATCGCCAGAAAATGAGATATAATACTATAGTCTATTCATAATTCAAGGTCAAAGAGTAGTAAGCGACTTCGTCGCTTGCTATTCTTTTTTATTTCGGTTATTATTATCTTGTATGATAATATATCGAAGGAGGTATATATATGGTTATTGACGTCTCAATACACGACGGAGCTATCAACTGGCAGAAAGTGAAAGCTTCCGGAGTCGAGGCCGTCGTTATCCGTTGCGGGTATGGACGCGACTTCACGAAGTACGACGACGGGAACTTTAAGAAGAATATCGAAGGAGCGCTCTCCGTTGGCCTCGTAGTCGGGATCTATCTTTATTCTTACGCAAAGGATAAAGAAGGCGCTTTATCAGAAGCGAAGCACGCGCTACGACTAGCCTCTCCGTATAAGAATAGAATAAAGCTTCCTATCTACTACGATCTTGAGGAAGCGGGAACCGAATCCGGCGCGAAAGAGAGAGCGGTCGTCTTCTGCGAAGCGATCCAGAAGGCGGGATATCAAGCGGGAGTATATGCTTCCTATTATTGGTGGACGACCTACTTAAGAGGGCTCGACGCCTATACGAAATGGGTAGCGAAATGGAGAGAAGACGGAAAGCCTATCGCTCCGCCTCAAATGGAAGGGCTCGGGCTCTGGCAATACTACGCCTACGGAAGAGTCGACGGAATCGTAGGAGCTAGAGTAGACTTATCGGAAGCTTACGGAGATATTAAGAAGATCATAGACGGAAACGAGCCGGAGCCGACTCCGACACCAACACCGAAGGAGGATAAAGTCGTGGTTACATTATCAGTATTGAAAAAGGGAAGCAAGGGCGAAGAAGTGAAGACTCTTCAAAGACTTTTGAAAGAGCTCGGTTATAAAGGATCTAATAAAAAAGTTCTGGCGGTCGATGGATCTTTCGGAGGTAATACCCAGTACGCGGTTAAGAATTTTCAAGAGGACTTCGGTCTTAATGTCGACGGCGTGGTAGGCTCGGCGACATGGAACGGACTTCTTAAAGGATAGGAGGCGACAATGGAACTTAAAGACACCGTCGGGAAGATGGTAAACGGATCTTATAAAGATAGGTTCGTAGCAGAGTACGAGCAACTCTCTATTAGATTACTCAAGCTCGATAATACTATAAGAATGATTAAAGAGAAGACTATCGACTACGAGCCGGAGTCTCCTATCGAGTTTCTCGAAGCTCAAGCTCAAGTAATGAGGGTCTATAAGAAGATCCTCGAAAAGAGAGCTATTAAGGAAAATATTACTTTGAAGGAGGTATCACTTAATGAAGAATAAGACTTACGATATTTTAAAGTATCTCGTTACGGTAGGACTTCCGGCGCTTACTACTCTCTGGCTTGCTCTGGCTTCTATCTGGGGCTTTCCTTATGCGGAAGCGATCGGAGCAACTCTTACGGCGCTTACGGCGTTCTTCGCTACTCTGCTCGGAATTTCGAGCTATAACTATCATAAGAGTATCGAGGCCGAGGAAAATAGCGAATGTTAAAAGCGTGCTCTCGTTGCGGAAGATATCACGATAAGGCGTATAAGTGCTTCGCGTCTTCTTTTCCCAGAGGAGACGCGGAAGCTTCTCGCTTGAGGTCTTCTTATAAGTGGTCGAAGAAGTCCGAAGAGATTCGAGAGCGATCTTATTATCTTTGCGAAGTTTGTAAAGATCGCGGAGATTTTTCTATCAAGGAGATAGAGGTACACCATATAATTAAGGTACGTGATAATCCTTCTCTTTTACTGGACGATGGTAATCTTATAGCTCTATGTAAGGATCACCACATAGAAGCGGATCACGGTATCTTATCGGTCGACTATCTTCGAGCTCTGGCGGATAAACGCGATAAAATTTCCGAAGAAGGGGCTTCTATATAGTCCCCCCGCCGTCGCCTTGAAGCTCTGAAAAGCTCGCTTCGAGATCACACCGCCCTTTTACGTACGTACGCGAAAAAACGTATGATTTTTTGGAAAATGGGCGAAAAAGAGCAAAAAACGAGCAAAAACGAATGAAAACGACTCAAAAACGTACTTTTTTAATTGAGAGGGTATAGAAATGGCTACGAAAAGAGCGGTAAACCTAAAGAAGCAAGCTAAAGAGATCTTGAAGCTCGCAGAAGAGAGCGGAGTACAGACAAATTACTTTTTTCTGACGACCTTCGAGCGGTATCAGACTCAAATCGCTATCCTTGACGATCTTAAGAAGAGGATCGAGACGAGTGAGACTCTTGTCACGAAGGAATACGTTAAAGGAAGAGAAAACGTCTATACGAATCCGGCTATAACCGAGTTTAACCGTACGACGGACTCGGCTAATAAGACCGTGGCTACTCTTATAAAGATCATAAAGGGCTTTAAGGGAGAAGGAGAGAAAGCGGATCTTGATCCTCTTATGGAAGTAATAAACGGAGGCGAGGACGATGAGGAAGAAGGACTATAATAGTTACGCCTCGCCTTCTGATAATGTCGTATTAAGTAAAGCCTATCAATATTGTAAAGAAGAGATCCGGAAGAAGACGACTCCTAAATATGTAAAACTACAAATGAGGGACTTTATACGGTTATCCGAGGGGAAGGATAAGAAGTATAAAGTCTCTTTGCGTAAGATCCGCCAGATCGAAGGACTTCTCAAACTTCTTAATATGCCGAAGGGACTCAAGGCCGGACAAAGTCTTTATGAGTGCTCGGAGGGGTATCAATGGCTCACTTACGAGGCGACGCTCGGAGTAGTATATCGGAATAATATCAAGAGAAGACGATACGAGACGGGAGTCCTTGAGATTTGTCGAAAGAATTTCAAGACTTTTACGGTAGCAACTGTTTTTATTATTCTATTCATAACGGAGCCGTCGTATAGTCAATTCTATTCCGTGGCGCCGGACGGATCGCTCTCTCGAGAGATCCGCGAAGCGATCTCCCAGATCCTAAAATCGAGCCCGCTAGTCTATAAGCACAAGGGAAAGACTCGTTTTAAGATCCTTCGAGACTATATCGAATTTTCTTTGAAAGAGTCGAGATATACGCCTCTCAATTATACTAACTCGACTTTTGACGGTAAGCTCCCGAGCGCTTTTTGTGCTGACGAGGTCGGAGCGCTCCCGAACTCTTCTGCTATAGACTCAATGAGATCCGGACAACTGAATATACTTAATAAACTAGGCTTTATTATCTCAACGAAGTATCCTACTCTCAATAATCCTTTTGAGGACGAAGTGGCTTACTCGAAGAAAGTTCTCGACGGAATAATTAAAGACGAGACTTACTTCGCTCTTCTTTACGAGCCGGATAACACGAAGAACTGGGAAACGGACGACCTTATTCTTAAACAAGCGAATCCCGCGAGCCTTAACACGCCCGCGATCTGGGAGGATCTTGTTAAGAAGAGGGCTCACGCGATCGCGCAAGAAAGCGCGAGAGAGAACTTCGTCACAAAGCATTGTAATATTATCTACTCGGGAGCGGGAACTCAAACCTATATTGACGTCGCGAAGGTACAAGAGTGCAAGGTCGCCTCGATAAATTGGGAGGGAAGAGTCGTATATCTCGGACTCGACCTCTCCGAGTCGGGAGATAATACAAGCGTCTCTATGTTATCCGTCGACGAAAATAATAATATACTGGCGGACTCGTGGGCTTTCATTCCGGAGGGAAGAATCGAAGAGAAGACGGCCTCCGAGCACGTAAATTATAGAGAACTAGCGAAGAAAGGGAAGGTTATCCCGTGCGGGGATCTCGTTATCGACTATATCGAAGTCGAAGACTTTATCTTGAGTCTTGAGAAGCGCCTCGGGGTCAAAATTCAAGCGGTAGGTTATGACCGTTGGAACTGTCTCGCGGTCGCCCAGAAACTCGAGGCGAGCGGTATAACGTGTTGTGAGATCCGACAACATTCGAGCGTTCTTCACCCGCCGACGAAGCTACTTAAAGAGAAGATCCTCTCGGGTGAGTTCGCTTATACCGATAACCTTCTCTATGAAATGAACTTTCTCAACTCAAGGTGTACGTACGACACTAATAAGAATCTATATGTAAATAAGAAGAAATCGACGGGTAAAGTAGATATGGTCGTCTCTACGATCAACTCAATGTATCTCGTGCAACAAGACTATTTCTTTAACGAGTCGGGCTTTACAGTTCTAATAATTTGAGTTATATTGAAAATGTATAGTTAGAGGTATCACTTAACGGAGGGCTTGTTATGGCTTTTTCTTTAAGGCTTTTCAGAAAAAGAGACGGAGAAGATCGAGGCGAGGGGAAGACTCTCGGCGACGAAGGAACCGTATCCGATATTCTTCTTCAAACGATCCTGCGAGGAGATCGTATATCTAAAGCTCAAGCGCTCTCTATTCCGGCGGTCGAGTCTGATGTCGACTTTCTTTCTTCTATGGTGGCGAGTATGCCAGTTAAACTATACAAGAAGAAAAAGAAGGACGACGGAGACGGCTATATCGTCGAGGAAGTAGAAAACGATACACGAGTCCGGCTCCTCAACCTTGATACTGGGGACACTCTCGACGCTTATCAATTCAAGAAGGCTTTAGTCGCTGACTATCTTCTCGATAAGGGAGGATATGCTTATATAAAGAAGATCGGGAACGAAGTCGACGGATTATATTATATCGATCCTGTTTATGTATCTTATATTTATACCGAAGCTCCTATCTTCAAGACGTATAAGTTCTTCGTCGGCGGTAATGAGTATCAACCCTTCGAGCTTATAAAGCTCCTCCGGAATACAAAAACGGGTTGTTATGGCGTCGGAATAATCGAAGAGCTTAACGACGCTCTCGATACGGCCTTGAGAACACAACTTTATCAACTGGGACTCGTTAAGACCGGAGGAAATAAACGAGGCTTTTTGAAATCCGAGCGAAGACTCGGAAATGAAGAAATCGCTCTCTTAAAAAAGGCGTGGGCGAATCTTTACGCGAATAACACGGAGTCCGTAGTCGTATTGAATCAAGGTATCGACTTCAAAGAGGCCTCGAATACTTCCGTCGAAATGCAACTCAACGAGTCTATTAAGACTCTGGGAGATCAGATAGACAAGATCTTTCATATTACCGACGACTTTTTCGATACTTTCAAATTCGCTATCTATCCTATTCTCCGAGCTTTCGAGACGGCGCTTAATTGTACTCTGCTACTCGAAAAGGAAAAGGGAAAATACTTCTTCTCGTTCGACGTTAAGGAAATCTTAAGAGCTACTCCGAAGGAACGATACGAGGCTTATCGTATCGCAAAGGAGTGCGGATTTATGACGAAAAACGAAATGAGACAACGCGAAGATATGAACGAGATCGAAGGGCTCGACGTTATCGATATGGGACTCGGCGCGGTTCTCTATAACGTCAAGACTCAAACGTACTACACACCGAATACGGGCTCGAAAGAGGATCTCAAGGAACTCGAAGAAGAGTCTATCATCGATAATAATAACTTGACGGAGGTATAAGCTTATGAAGATAACAGTAAGAGCGGACTCGGTCGAGATCGAGGGCTACGTTAACGCGGTAGAACGAAATAGTAAGCCATTGACAGAGCGAGGAGTTACTTTCCTCGAGCGAATCGCTTCCGGCGCTTTTTCTTCTGCGTTAAAGAGAGCGAAAGACGTCCGTATCCTTCTTAACCATCTTGAAGAGCGGGATCTCGGCGGAATCTCTGACGGGAATCTTGAGCTTGAGGAGGATAATATCGGACTTCGCGCTCGAGCGGTCTTACGAGATCCGGAAGCGATCGAAGACGCCAGAAGAGGCGATCTTGTCGGGTGGTCTTTCGGGTTCGCTGATAGAATTGTAGAGCAACTCCGAGACGAAGAGAGCGGGCTTCCGCTCCGTATCGTTAAGGATCTGGATCTTTTTGAGGTATCGCTTCTCAATAGAAAGAGATCTCCGGCGTATGTCGGGACTCTCGTATCTGTTAGAGACGACGGAACCGAAGAGAGGCTCAATATCTCCGAGGAATACGAGGAGAAAGCAGAGATCGTTGAAGATATTACAGAAGAGGAGGGTTACGACCATGACAGTACGCGGGAATTAAGAGACGAGAACGGCGAGGGAGAAGCCGAGGCCGTCGAGGAGAAAGCAGAAGAGGAAAAGACAGAGCCCAAAAAAGAGGTATCAAGCGAGTACTTCGCTCGATATAAAAACATGATAGCCGAAATGAAACGGTAAAAAATAACAACGGAGGAATAATATCATGTTTAAGAATGTCAAAGCTCAAATTGAGCGAAAGAACGATCTTATCACTCGCGCCGAGTCCCTTGTTAACACGGCAGAGAGTGAAAAGAGAGAACTCACCGACGCAGAAGCGCAAGAGCTCGCAGAGATCCGCGACGACGTCAAGAAAATCAAAGAAATGCTTGAAATCGTCGACGATATCGACGGAGCCCGCAACGTTGGATCTTCTGCGGAAGGTACTTCCGGCGAGGGCGAAGGTCGCGCTTGTGGAGAAGATAAGGAACGCGCCGAAATGGAAGAGCGTGCTTTCGATAACTATCTCCGTGGTACGATCGTACACGAAAGAGCGGGCGAACTGGCTCCGGCTAACAACGGCGCTATTATCCCGACTACTATTTCGAGAAAGATTATCGAAATGGTTTACGACATTTGCCCTATTCTCGCAAGATCCGAGAAGTTTAACGTCGGCGGTAAGTTCGAGATCCCGTATTATCCGGCGGACGCTTCCGTAGATATCGCGGTAGACTATAAGTCCGAGTTCTCGGCTCTTACTTCTTCTACTGGCAACTTCGGAACGATCGAGCTCTCCGGCTTCCTCGCGGGCGCTCTTACAAAGGTATCCCGCTCCCTCGTAAACAATACAGACTTTAACCTCGTCGCTTTCGTGGTTCGTCGTATGGCTTACGCTATCTCTCGTTGGATCGAGAAGGAATCTCTCAAGGGTACTCCGGACAAGATCGAAGGACTTTCCGGCGCTACTAACGTGCTGACTCTGGCCTCTTCTTCTGTTATCGAGGCGGACGATCTTATCGATCTTCAAGACAAGGTTAAAGACGTATTCCAGAATGATGCTATCTGGATCATGTCAACGGCTACTAGAACCGCCTTGAGAAAGCTCAAGGACGATATCGGTCGTTATCTCCTTATCGATGACATCGCTTCCCCGTGGGGTAAGTCCCTTCTCGGAAAGCCTGTCTATGTCTCCGATAATATGGATAATATCGGCGCGGGTAAGGCGGTTATCTATTACGGCGATTTCTCCGGCCTTGCTACAAAGTTCTCCGAGGATATCAGCGTAGAAGTACTTCGTGAGCGCTTCGCGGACGAGCACGCTATCGGCGTTATCGGTTGGGTAGAGTTCGACGCAAAAGTACAGGATCAGCAGAAGATCGCGGTTCTCAAAATGCACGCTTGAGAACTTATCGAGTAGGAGGGTATAAAGATGGCTTATAGGGCTTTGAGAACGTTCGCGGGACTTGTTACGATGGTCAAGGGCGAAGTGAGAGAGATCGATAACGAGGAAGTCGTTAAGGATTTACTTCGTTGCGGTTTTATTGAGGATCTTACTCCGAAGAAGACGAAGAGCGAGAAAGCCGAAGAAGTTCCGAGCCCGAAGCCGTCAAAGAAGGGCAAAGGTGAGAAGAATGTCGAATAATTATGTTAAGTTTTCCGACATTACTACGAGCGACGTTAAAAACTATCTTCGTATAGACGAGATTAGCGCGGACGATCTGGCTCTTCTGGGTACTATACTCGAGGGATCAAAAAGCCACGTATTGAAATACACCGGAAGGACGGCGGAAGAGGCCGACTTAATTCCAGAGCTCACGATCGCGGTATATGCGGTATGTCAAGAGCTATACGATAAACGGACTTATGCGGTTAAGTATGAGGTCGTAAGTAAGGTAATTGAGTCGATCCTCGGCGCCGTATCGGTTAACCTCTTATGATCGAGAACGCGGGAAAATATAACCATAAAATCTCTATCGTAAGCGTGACGACTACGAGAAACGAGAACGGCTTTCCGGTTACAACGGAGACGGTAGTCTTGAGTCCGTGGGCGGAAGTGAAGACAACTAAAGGAATGACGCTTATAGCTAACGGCTCGGACTTTGAGAAGGCTTTTACTCGATTTACTATCCGGTTCCCGCTGACAGTAATAACGCGGGATATGCTCGTCAAGTTTAAGGGAAAGACCTATACGATCGAATACTTAAATAATATCGACGAGGCGGGTATCGAGCTAGAGCTACAATGTAAGGAGGTTACTCACTAATGGCGAAGCTAGTCGGCGGTCTTCCGGACGATCTTATTAAGACGTTCGAGGAGCTCGGAATAAATACCGAGAAAATGATCGGCGAAATGGTACAAGCCGGAGCCTCTGTCGCTCTCGATAATATGCGGGCAAAGATCCCGAGAAACTTCCTAGATAGTCTCAAGCCGGAGAACTTATCGCTCACGAGAGTATATAAGACTCCGTCGGACGATGGTATCAACTGTCAAGCAACGGTAAGAGGCTACTTCGTAAATAAAAAAGGGGAGACGGTTCCCGCTCCGCTCGTGGCGAATCTTTTCGAGTATGGCTCTACTGTAAAAAAATACCCGAAAATGCCTTTTCTTCGTACGGCTTTCAGAAGATCCCAGATCGAAAAAGCCATGAAGAAGGTACAAGACAAATATATCAAGGAGGCGTAAGTCGTGGAAGTTAACGCGATCATAGAGAGTATCTTTAGCGGGTCTATAACTGTCGGATCTGAAATAGTTCCGGTCGAATATATGGACTACGAAGGACACGGCGAAAGCTACGTCGTTTATCGCCAGTACGACAAAGATAACTCTTACTCGACCGAGGATAATATCGCGGGTTATGCAACTTACTACGACTTTGACGTCTACTCAAGGGGCGACTATCTGGCGATCATTCGCGAGATTAAGAAAAAACTACGTGAAAACTTTTGGACGTGGCAACCTTCTCGAGACTCTCAAGATATGTACGACCCAGATACTAAATACTTTCATAAGACCGTTTCTTTCGCTCTTCCAGTTCAAGAAGTGGACGAAGATCCGGAAGAGGTCGAGGAAGTAGAAAACGAAAATACAGAAGAAGGAGGATAAAAAACAATGGAAACAATTTGTGATTCTTTAGTCCTTTTAGCTCAAGAGTACGGCGTAGATCCGAAGACTCTCTCTCCGGACGCTACTTCCGCCGAGCTTATCAAGGTTATCGCGGGAGGAGTAGCTTTCGGAAGCTCTAACGTAACTCCGGCGAGCCCGACGGCAAGTAAGGAATACTGGGGGACTAGAGTCTCCGCTATGCAAACGGATATCGTTATCTCTAACGGTAAAGTAACGGGAACTCTTCACGAGTTAACAGAAGGTCAACTCGTTACGGACTGGGGAGAGGGTTACTTCCTAGCTTTGAAGTTCACGAAGAATAACGCACGTATCACCGATATTAAGGTAGGTCTTCGCCCGTCTGTTAGCTCCGGCCTTGTATCCCTTGACGCGGATATGGACGGCGTCTTTAAGATCACGAATAAGGACGAGCAAGTCTTTGTTATGATCGTGACCGACGGCGAACTCTCTTACGAGATCGACCTCGATCTTTCCGAGCTTACGCTCGACTAATTCTATAAAAAGGAGGCTTGAAAAATGGCTAAAATTGGTCTTAATAATCTTTGGTATTCACTTCTTACAGAAGCTCAAGACGGAACGCCTAGCTACGGCGGAGCGAAGTCTTTCGGGAAGGCTATCAGCGCGAGCGCTTCGATCTCGAATAACTCCGCTACACTTTACGCGGACGACGCACTCGCCGAGTCTGATACTTCTTTCCAGAGCGGTACTATTACGCTCGGCGTAGACGACGATAGAGAGGCGACTTTCGCCGAGGTTCTCGGTCACGAGATCAGCGCCGAGGGCGAAGTAACTCGCAACGCTAACGATCTGGCTCCGTGGGTCGGACTCGGTCGTATTATCGTCAAGATGGTAAATAACGTTAGACTTTACAAAGTAGAGATCCTCTATAAAGTAAAGTTTTCCGAGCCGTCTCAAGACGACAACACGAAAGGCGAGTCGGTAGAGTTCTCAACTCCTTCTATTGAGGGAACTATCGCGACTCTCGCTAATGGCGATTGGTCTGACTCGAAGACTTTCTCGTCTAAAGAGGACGCTATCGCTTTCATTCAAGCGACTTTCGCGAGCTCAACCTCAACTTTCCGCGTAGTCTACGACGTTAACGGCGGTACGGGCTCCGTTGCTTCTGCTACTGTAAACGCGGGTTCTCCCGTGACTATCGCGTCCGGTTCCGAGATCACTCCGCCGGAGGGTAAACAGTTCGACGGGTGGGCTCTGTCTTCTACTGCGGAAGAGGCTACTTTCGAGGCGGGAGATTCTTATACTCCTATCGCCGATACAACCTTCTACGCGGTTTACTCTCTCGTCACATGATATGATATAATGGGAAAGTAAGAATATAGCGAGGAGCCTCGTCTCGGATATAAACGAGGCGAGGCTTTGCGCTTTTATGAGAGGAGTTAAAAAATGAAAGAAGTAAGTCGCGAGATCGAGTACAAGGGAAAGAAGTACAAGATCGTTTTTAACCTTAACGTTATGGAATCTATTCAAGATAAGTACGGCTCCGTCGAGGCATGGGGAAACTTAACCGACGGAACGGTAGGAAGAGACGGCGAGCCTCTTAAGGAAGGCGAGACGGGAGAAGTAGATATCAAGGCGCTTATCTATGGATTTCAAGAAATGATTAACGAAGGGATCGAGATCGATAACGAGGATAACGGGACGAACGACCCGCCTCTTACCCATAAACAAGTAGGACGAATTATCTCGGCTCTTACTCAAGAGAAGGTTGCGGAGGAGGTAAATAATTTAGTTATCGAATCCGTAAATAGTGACGAAAAAAACGTATAATACACGAGGACGACGAGCTCGAGGACGAAGATAAAACTCTCGATTTCGTGTGGATATATTATATATGCCGATCGAGACTCGGGCTCGACCGGAAAGAGAGCGGGCGGATAACTCTCCGCCAGTTCAAGGGCTTATATCAAGCCTATAAAAATACTTTCGATATCGAGCTTCTTCTCTCCGTATCTCATAAGACCTACGGGGATCTAAAGAAGAAGAAAGAAGAGTCGGAAGAATGGTTATAAGAAAAGGAGGATTTGAGTCGTGGCGGGCTTTGGTGGCGCGGTAAAACTTACGGGCGAGAGTGCTTATAAAAAGGCTCTGGCGGATATCAACAAATCGTTAAAAGAAACGAGCGCGGATCTCAAGCTCGTAACGACTATGTACGACTCGAACGATAAGAGCCTCACGGCGGTAACGGCAAAAGAGGAGGCTCTTAATAATCAACTCGACGCTCAAGAGAAAAAAGCGAAGACCTTAACGGACTATCTCAACTCGTTAAAAGCGAGCTACGAGTCGAACTCCAAAGCTCACGATGAGCTCGTTAAGTCCTTGCAAGCAGAGACGGAGAAGCTCTCGCAGATAGAGGGCGCTTACGGGAAGAACTCGAAAGAGTACGAGGATCAAGCGAAGAAAGTATCCGACTTAACTACTCAAGTGACGAAGTCGACCGGAGCGCTTGATAAACAAGACGCGGAAATTTCAAAGGTAAGCGTCGACCTCACGAATATAACGACCGAGATCGTAAAAACAACTCAAGCTCAAGACTCTATGAAGAAGTCAAGCGAGGGACTCGCCGACAAGATCGGACGAGAAGAGAAAGAGCTCGGTAACTTGAAGCAAGCTTATATCGAGGCCGTCGCCCAGTACGGGAAAAATAGCACGGAAGCGAAGACGCTCGGCTCCCAGATCTCGAGCCTCTCGGGTGAGCTATCAGACAATAAAGAAGCTTACTCGAAAGCTAGTGCGGAAGCCGATAAGCTCGATAAGTCGATAGAGAATAGCGGGAAATCTGCGGAGAAGGCAAGCTCCGGAGGTTTTACCGTGCTTAAGGCCGTAGTCGCAGATCTCGCGGGTTCGGCTATTAAGAGCGCTCTCTCCGGCCTAAAGGATCTCGGTTCCGCTTTAGTTTCTCTGGGAAAAGATTCGATATCTTCGTACGCGGACTTCGAGCAACTTTCCGGAGGCGTAGAGAAGCTCTTCGGTACGGGAGGCCAGACACTAGGAGAATACGCGGACTCGGTAGGCCGTACGGTCGACTCTTGCCGAGGCGAATACTTCAACCTTCAAAAAGCACAAGAAGACGTTATGAAGAACGCAGAAGAAGCATATAAAACGGCGGGAATGTCTGCGAATGATTATCTCGATACGGTAACGGGCTTCTCGGCCTCGCTTATCTCTAGTCTCGATGGCGATACTCGTAAAGCGGTAGAATTGTCTGACATGGCTATTCGTGATATGTCGGATAATGCGAATACTTTCGGTACTGATATTTCTTCTATTCAAAACGCTTATCAAGGCTTCGCAAAAGGTAACTTTACAATGCTTGATAACTTGAAACTCGGATATGGAGGTACAAAAGAAGAAATGCTCCGCCTTGTTAAAGAGGCGGGAGTAGTCGAGGACTCCGTCGAATCTATCGACGACGTTTCTTTCGATCAAATTATCCTCGGTATCAATAAGACCCAACAAAGAATGAAGATCACGGGAACGACGGCGAAGGAAGCCGATAAGACTATCTCGGGATCTGTCGACTCTATGAAAGCCTCATGGAAAAATCTCATGACTTCTATAGCTTCGGGAAATGGGGATCTAAAGAAGGATATAGAGAAATTTGTCGAGTCGGCGAAAACGGTAGTCAATAATATTCTTCCGGTCGCGAAAAACGTTATCAAGGGAATTTTCGAGCTAGGCGACGAGCTTATAACTAATACTTTGCCGGATCTTATTGACGAGATCCCGCCTCTTATCGAAGAACTGGCTCCGCTTCTTTTGAAGGGAGTTCAAGGAATACTTGACGGTATAAATAAGATCCTTCCGGATCTTCTTCCGGTAATTCAGAAGCTCATAAGTGATACTCTTACTATGCTCTCGAAGGCGCTTCCGGATCTCTTGAAAAGTGGTTGTGAAATATTGAAATCTATAATCAAAGGTATTGCGGACACTATTCCGGATCTTATAAAAATGCTTCCGGAAGTTCTCAAGGCAATAACGGATACGCTTCTCTCAAAAGAGGGTATCGAGGAAATGCTCGATATAGGACTCGACCTACTCACGGGAATTATCGACGGTATCACGGAGACACTTCCGGCGCTTATCGAAATGCTTCCGGAAATCATCGAGACGATAGCGACGACTTTAACAGATCCCGAAAATATCGGAAAACTTCTCGTCACGGCGGGGAAGCTTGTCGAAAAAATATGCACGGGCATTTTTGACGCGCTCGGAAAGATCGCGACTTCTGCGGACGATATAATTTCAAAACTTATCGAAGGTATCAAAACATGGTTTGAGCGCTTGAGTAATATCGGCGGGGATATCGTGAATAAGATCAAAGTCGGTATTGAATCCATGAAGTCGGTTATCTTTCAAACGGCCTACGATATCGGTAGTAAGATCGTCGGCGCGATCAAAGACTTTTTCGGTAAGATCAAAGACGCGGGCGAACAACTTATGAACGGACTTCGAGACGGTATGGAGAAAGCCAGACAGAAGGTTATAAACAAGTCCGCCGAGGTTGCTTTCGGTATCTATAAGAAAATCAAGGATATTTTCGGAATCAAAAGCCCTAGCCGTCTTATGCGGGACAAGGTGGGTAAGTTCATAGCTCTCGGCCTCGGAGAAGGTTTCTCCGACGAAATGAAAACAGTATCAAAAGAGATGGCGGACGCGGTTCCGACGACTTTCGACGTAGAAACGAAGATAAACAACTCGAAGAGGTACGGAAAGAACGGACTCGAGTCTTCAGACGGCTATAACGATCTTGTTAAGGCGTTTAAGGAGGCTCTCGAAGGCGTCGAGGTCGACATGAACGGCGTTAAGATGGGTAAATTTGTACGAAAAACAGTAACCGACGCGATTTATAACTAGGAGGCGGGTATATGGCGTATTATAACTTCAATACTCAACCTTATATCATAATAAACGGAAGGAACTCCCAGACGATCAAGGGGCTTATTATCCAGAAGCTCCCGCCTATCGTCAAGCCTCCGAAGCGGGTAGAGGTCGAAGAGGTCGCAGGGCGGGACGGCGATATCGTTTCCGTGCTCGGATATGGCGCTTACGATCTCACTTTCGATATCGGGCTCTCTTATGAATACGATATAGACGATATTATCTCTTATTTTGACTCGGAGGGGACTATCGTCTTCTCCGGAGAGCCGAATAAGTTCTATAAATTCGCGATCTATAACGAGATCGATTTCGAGAAGCTTATCCGGTTCCGTACGGCCTCGGTAACTGTTCACGTTCAACCCTTCAAATATTCAAGCGAGGAGGGCGAGCTCGTCTTTTCCGTCGGTTCGATCTACGAGGATCAACTTTCCGACTATATACAAGTCCGCAACTCTGGGAATATTATCGCTCGGCCTACGATCACGATCACGGGAGCCGAGCACGTAGTCTTATACGTGAACGGCGAGCAAAAGATCGCTATCGACTTTCCGACGGCGGGCTCTACTGTCGAAGTCGACTCCGAGGATATGAATAGCAGATATAACGACGGATCTTTCGCGAATAGAATAGTAAGCGGAAACTATGATAAAATAACACTAACAAGCGGGAAGAATTTTCTTTTGCTTCAAGGGATCGTCTCTCAAGTGAAAGTAAGGAACTTCTCAAGATGGATATAAGAAGGAGGTTCTCGAAATGATCGAAAGCGGTTATTTTATGAACGCGATAAGACGCTCGCTCGAAATGGTTAAGGGCGATACTCTGTCTTTCGGTTTTGAGGTTAAGGGCTTGAAGGGTCAACGTCCGGAGGCGGTTCAATTTTCTTGCAAAGATAAGCTCGAAGATACGGGCTACGTCTTCGCGGTATCTCTGGCGGACACGATCGACTTTAGATCCTACGACGCCGAGAACGATATTTTGACTTATGGCGTAAGAGTTCCTCCGAATAAGACGGCGGGGATCTATGCCGGATCTTACTTTTATGATCTCGAGCTCCGAGTAAACGGCGACGTTATTACTCTCATGATCGGACGCTTACAAATCGACGAGCAAATAACAAATAGTGCCGTCCCTCCGTCTCCTTCTTACGAGGACGGAGATAATACACTCTATCCGGTTCAAGATATCCCAGAAGGAAGAAAGAAAGCGTATAGCGAGCAAGCCGTCTCTGATATCGCTACACAACTCGAAGAGACGCTCGACGAGTATCTCGGTTATAAAGTCGGAGATATGGCTCCGGCGGTCGAGACGATTAAGTTCGCGATCTCTAATATCAACGAAGCGACGAAGACCTTAACAGACTCGACCGAGAACTATACTCTTTCCGAGCTCGCTCCGGCGATCGCTTCCGTAACTCGTGGAGACGATATTTACTATCCGGTATCGAATCCGCAAGGCACGAAGGTTTATAAAGAATTAGATATTGACTCTATCGGTATCGCTATTCAAAGGCTTCTAGGTACTACGGACAAATTCAGACTTAAAGATATGGACTACGCTATTTACTCGGCGATCCCAGAACGGACGAAAAGCGGAGCGGTCGTCTCTATCTCTGACGGCGCTATCGATACTCCTATCTCCGGAGGTAAGGTCTACGTCTCTCCCGTCCAAAGTGGCACGGGTACACCCGCGCCGGACAACGTTCGCCCTATCTCTGGCTTTACTGGCTCAACGTTGAAGCAAGTAGGTAAAAATCTATTAAAGAATAAAAAATATCAAGCTACGACTAACTTCTTATATCTGGGAGTGGACGATAACTCTACGTATATGCTTAAAGCGGGAACTTATACGATCTCGGCTTTAACTACGAAATGGGTATCATTCTCTTATGCGGTAAGCGTTTCTTATACTGGGATCACAACGACCTCTTTTACTGGCGGATATAAAGGGACTTTCACCCTTTCAGAAGATACCGAGCTCGTTCTTCGTGCTTACAACTCCGACGGCCTTCTTCCGACGGATATCTCGGACGTTATGCTCGAGGTAGGATCTTCTAATTCTGACTATGTCGAATATATCGAGCGCGAGATCGCGCCTATATCATGGGAGGCCGAAGCGGGGACTATCTACGCGGGATATAAAGATCTGAAAACGGGGAAGGTCTTCGCTACGTGGAAAAGCGTCACTTATACCGGAGCTAACACGGAGTCATGGAATAAGGAAGATATAAGCGGATATCCGAGATATAAGATTTTTGTTAACGATCTAAAAGTAACGACTTCGGGAAGAATAGAAGTATTATCAAATATTGGTATTTTTGCAAGCGGTAACGCTTACGGGGTTATTTACGGATATCAGAATCAACAACTTCAAAAAATGATCTATTACTATTCTCCTAGCGACATTACTACGGTAGACGCTTTTAAAACATGGCTAGGCACGCATAACTTACAAGTGCTTTACCCTATCGATCCTATCGAATACGACGGAGATCCCGTCTCCGGTATTTACACAATGCTAGGCGATAATACTTTTTTCAATAACACGGGCGATACCGAGATCACTTATAGCGCGGATATTAAGAAGCTCGTCGAAAGTCTCGATTAAGGAGGTTGATTTATGAAGGATATAGCTTTTCGAACGATTATGATAAAGGGAGAGGCCGGAGGTACTATCTCCCACATTGAAAAAACAGGAACGAGCGGAATCGTAGATACTTATACAATCTATATGAATGACGGCTCAACTACGACCTTCGAGGTTACGAACGGAAACGGTATCGCCTCGATCGAGAAGACCTCAACAAGCGGTCTTGTAGATACTTATACCATCACTTACGAGGACGGAAGCACGGATACTTTCGAGATCACGAACGGAGAAGACGCTCCCTCTTATGAAGTGCCAACAAATACGGTTGTATATTTCGACTCGAGCGATCCTATTCCGGACGGATACGAAGCGAGCGATCCGGTTCCGGATCTATCCGTATATGGCGGACAGATTAACGACCCAGAAAACACGATCGACCTTAATACTCTCAATACGGCTAATAAGAACTACTGGGTAAACCTCGCCCGAGCGAGTAATACTCCGGCGGGCTCCGGCTTTGGGATTCTCGAGGTTGTTAAGTTCTCGGCGGACTCTCTTTCTTGCTTGCAACGTTTCACAAAGTTCGGAAGTAATACGGACACGACCCGAGGCGACGTATATATCCGCTTCTATACCAATAATCAATGGTATAATTGGAACAAGATCACTAGCGTTATCACATAATAAAGGAGGCGCGAAAAATGGCTCAATTTATCAAGAAAGTAGCGACTACGCCAGTACGCGGAAACGGCTTTATTATCAACTCGTGGAATACGAACGATAATAAGGAGCTCAACGCGCCGAGTATGGCGATCGTTGAGGGACGAGCGGATAATAATCTTCTTTTTAACTCCGACTTTACTCTCGTAAACGATGGCGGAAGGAGATCGCTCTACGGTTGGACTTTTGACGAGGGAGAACACCCTATACTTCAAGATCGAAACTATGGCGCTCTTATATGGCTTACGAATACTCCGGCGGAGACGGCTATCATATCCGACTATATTCTCCCGTACTGGATAAATAATAATAGTATAGGAAAGTATGTAGATATGAACGAGCTTATGTTTCCTATCTGCGTATCGATCGGATATAAACACTATCCGGCGGGCGGTATTCTGGGAGAGCTTCAAACTTCCGAGATAGTTATCAACTCGAAGACAGATACCGAGAAGAAGATCCTAGCTACTATCGATACCGATATCAATTTCTACGTACAACTCACGACGGACGGAAGGCTTCGCTTCGGTATTGATAATAATATAGGACTTAACCGATTTTTACTTTTGTACGCAAAAGCGGAAAAAGGAACAAAGTCGACGGCTTTCGTAAGAAATATGAGAAATCAGAATATCGGAGCCCTCACAAAGTCCGCTTTTAAAGTCGTAGACGATAATATCACGATCCCGAGCGGATCGGACGGGAACGCGCTCTATACTCTTTCTCTGAATACGGAAGACTACGAGGGCTATACTCCTCTCGGGCTAGTCGGAGTCTATTTCTCCTCTTCTACTGTAAAGCTTTACGGGTTTAAGGTTGAGGATCGAAGCGCTTATGTTTACGTGGGAGTATCTGGCGGAGGATTTATCGATTTAAATATTAAAATTCAAGTTCTATGTGTCAAGAACTGAAAAATAAAAGGCTGAGGGGTTTAATAAGATGGATAACGTAATTACTTTTACTCCGGCGGAGCTCGTCTCCGTCATTATCGGAATATGTACGGCGGTCGTTACCGTCTCGGCTTGTATCGGCGTTATAGCGAAATGGTTCTCGAAAGCTCGGGCTCCCGAAATCAAGCAGAATTTGAGACTTGACGCGATCGATAAGAGACTTGAGGAGATTGATAAGGTAATAGATCAATTTCGCGAATACTTCCAGAACGATGATAACCGTTTCAAGGCAATCGAGCGGAGTAATAAGATCACTCAAACGGCCTTGCTCGCGCTCTTAAAATATTCTATCAACGGAAACGATAAAGAGAGCCTCGTACAAGCCGAAAAGAGCCTAGAGGAATATCTTATAGATAAATAAGGTGATAGCATGATAAAAGTATTCTCTCCAACTGATAAGGACTTCTCGACTAATGGGGATCGTGTGATTAACGCGACTTACGGAGTAGTCCACAAGGTCGAAAACGGAGACTATTATCTCGAACTTTCCTGTTTGCCGGAATACGCGGAGTATTTAAAGGCGGGGAATTTAGTAGTAGTCCCGACTCCGCAAGGAGAGCAAGCTTTCAGACTTGAGGCTCCTATCGAGTCGACGGGGACTAGGATCACTTTTAAGGCATGGCACATATTTTATGACTCCGATAATTATATTATCGCTGACTCTTACGTAGTCCGTAAAAACTGTAACGACGCGCTTAACCATCTTAATAACGCGACGGATCAAAAAAGCCCGTTTACTGTCTACTCGGATATCTCGAAAGAAGCCTCTTTCCGTTGCGTGAGGAAGAGTCTCGGCGAGGCCGTGAATACAGTTCTCGAAAGATGGGGAGGCCATCTTGTTAGAGATAATTTCCGGATCGAAATCCGGAACGTTCTCGGCGAGGATAACGGGGTAACTATTCAATATAAGAAGAACTTAAAAGAGATCACCGTCTCCGAGTCATGGGAAGAAGTATGTACTAAATGCCTTCCGGTCGGAAAAGACGGACAACTTCTCGACGGTCTCTACGTATATGCTTCTAAACAATACGATATACCATACTCAAAAGTCGTTGAGATAACACAAGATATCAACGAAGAAGACTATCCGGATCACGAAAGTTATATAAGAGCTCTCAAAGCGGACTTACGAGCTCAAGCGGAAGCCTATCTCGAGGTCGCCCAGTATCCGACGATTAACTATACTCTTTCCGCTAATATTGAGAAGATAACAGACGTAGGGGATATCGTTCGAGTCTACGACGAGCGTCTCGGGGTCGATATACTAGCTTCTGTCGTTTCATTTGACTACGATATTATTCAAGAAAAGTATATCGAAATCGAGTTCGGATCTCTTAACGCTTCGCTCTCGGATCTTCTGACGGGTATCAATACTCAAGTTACGAACTCTCTTTCTCAATATACGGCGGATATTAACGAGTATCTTCAAGGTATTATTGAGGTAGCCGTGGCGGAGATCTGGGAAGCCCTCGGATCTTCGTATTGTATCTTCAACGGAGACGAGCTTCTCGTCGTCGATCGCCTTCCGGCTCAATATGCTATTAACGTCATGAGAATAGATCAGCGCGGAATCGCCTTCTCGACGAACGGGATCACGGGAACTTTTACGACTGTCTGGAATCTCGAAAACGAGTTCGACTTTTCAAAGATAACGCCTCTTAATTTGACTCTCTCGCTTCTCTCCGGAGGTACTCTCGAGATCGGCGGAAGCCTTAACGAAAAAGGAGCTATCGTTATCAAGGACAACTCGAATAATAATATCGTCACGATGAATAATAGCGGGATCTCCGCAAACGATCTCACGATAGACGGATCTTCTCTTCTGGGTATGCTCTTCTTTTCCGCTTCGGATACGTGCTCGATCGACTTCTCGGCCTCGGGATATATCGGAGCCGATAGCGAGACTCTTGTCTTCTCGATCCCGCTCCCGAAGTCGACGGAGAAGTTATCGAGCGCAAGTCTTACCGAGTTAAAGCTCAACGTGAGAACGGGATCGGGATCTTTCCTTTTCGGTTCCTTCGTCTCTGGCGGTTACGACGTCCTCGACGACGCGACGCTCTCGGCCTCGGTTACTCTATCCGGATCTACGGCGAAGATCACGGTATCGACTTCCTCTCCGTGGTCGGCATCTCTCGAGAATACTCCCGTCTCTGTCATGGTCGAAGCCTCAACTCTGGCTTTCTCTTGACAATTTATCTTATAATAGAGTAGTATATAGAAGAAGGTAATCTCTTCTTTGCGATTTGTGATACACGGAAAAAACCCGCTCGAGCCGAAATAGAGCGGGTTTTTTCTTGTCTGCGAGCGGGACCATGTCGCTCTATTTCGCTATTTTTGCGGAAATAAAGGGCTTGAAAACCTCGCTGTATAAGTATATACTTATAGTAACAAATCAAAGGAGGGCTTACCTATGAAACTTACAACATTAACCGAGAGGATCGAAAAGGCCGAGGCTACTATCGCGAAGAAGACGACAACGATCGAGAAAAAGATCGCTTCTATTTCTAAAAAGACCGAGAAGCTCGAGGCTATGGGCTACAAGTACGAGACATATTTCGAGGCGAGAGATTTCTCGAACGACGAGGCTTACGATCTGGCTTACTCTATCAGATGGTTTAAAGAGGATATCGAGAGACTCGAGAAAGAGATCGAAGAGAAGAAAGAGACTCTCGAAAAGTATCGTAAACAGATGGCGGGAGAGCTCGAGAGAGAATCCGTCTTCCTTAAAGAGATCCCAGAAGCTTTTAAGTCTTATCAAGACGAACTCGTTAACCGTTGGGACGAGTGGGACAAGGCTCACCGTGAAGACATGAAGAAAAAATACGACGAGCTCGGTTATAGAGGATTTTTCGATAGATATTCTTATTCCGACTATGAGATTCGTCACAAGACAGACAAGGAAATTCACGAGGCGAACGTAGAGGACGCAAAGAGACTTATCCTCAACCTCTACTATAGAGTCAAGGATATTACCGGAGAGGTAACTTCGTGGGACGATCTCTATATCACTAACGGGAACGGCGGAGCGGTTATTAACGGCTTCGTTATCGGAAAAGAAGGAAGAGCCAAAGTAGAAAGTATCCTCGCCGGAGGTTACAATATCCAGAGATTACACGTTAGGGTATTAGTACATGAGTATTGAGAGGAGGGGCTTCCCTCCTCTTTATCTCTGTCTATTTCGCGATTTCTACGGGTTTACATTTCCATATTATAAGTATATACTTATATCAAGATAAAGATAAGGAGGGCTTACTTATGAGAAAGACTTACGGAACTCTGGCGGAAACTGGCGAAAAAGTTATAATGACGTCTACGGGGTATTGGATCGGAGAGGGAGGCCGTCATATTACTAGCTACGAAAGAGTAGATAAAAAAGAAGAAGGCTATCAATACTCGATGGATCGGAAACATAGATTTTATCTTGAAGCTATAGATTAGGAATAAGGTTCTCGGAGGTTCACCCTAAAGCCTCCTCCCAGTATCACAAATTAAGGAGGACAAGACAATGACAAAGGGTTTTATCATTAAAGGATACGAGCCGAAAGAAGAGAATACGGTAGTAGATTTTATCGATTACTACTACGATCCTCATATCCGGCTTTGGACTATCCAACTCCGTAACTCTGACGGAGATCAGATCGGAGAAGCAATTCACCGATACGGAAAAAAGGACGCTCTTAAAGAGGTTAAAGAGTTCGAGAAGAAGTACGGCGTCAACTCTGGCGACTACTTCAAAAAGGAGGGTTTGTTATGACAAAGTGGTTTGAGGAGGTCTTTCTTCCGTCGTTCGATACAAAATTGAGCGATCCGAGATATCCGAATAGAGCTTTGATTTCCGAGAGACAAGCGGACGTATTTCGTAAGTATATGAAGTACGATAGAGCTCTCGGGTATAAGTACAAGATCGGATCGAAAGAATACTCGTTAGAGTTCGCCGGAAGATATTCCTTTTTGAGACTATACGATCATTCCCGCGAGATCTGGGCGATCCGGAGCAAGAAGACAAACGAGGATATCATTTCTTTCTCAAAAGAAGAGGATATGCAAAAATGGATCGACGAAAACGTCGACCCAGTAACGGGAGCAATTAAGAATAACGAGACGCTAGTATCGTGGTCGAAGTGGTTCACTAGGTTTAGGGTAAAAATGCCGAGTGAGGCTTGAAAAGAAGGAGGTTATAATATGGCAAACTTTATTATCTGGGTTATCAAGGTAGGATCTCTCTTTACGATCGTATTTTTCACCGCGAAGCTTTTCTACGCGGTAGGTATGGCGAAAGAGCGGGACTACTGGAAGAAGAAGACGGAAGGCTTCGAGAAAGCCTTCCCCGATATGAGGATCACGGTAGTAGACGATCCTCCTAGAAAGACAGAAGACGACCGTCTCAAGTTCGGAGACGAGGACTAAAGAAAGGAGGCTAGAATATGGCGACGAGCAAGGCGGTAAAGAAGGCCGTAAGGAAGTACGACGAGGAGAACACGGTACAATTCAATATCAAGCTAAATAAGAATACCGACTCCGATATTCTCGAGATCCTTGAGGCCGTAACAAACAAACAAGGCTTTATTAAAGAGCTTATCCGTGTCAATATGGGAAATCTTGACGAGTACGGAATATTTTCAAAATTTGCAAAGTAAAGGAGGGCTATATATGCCGAATTGGTGCGAAGGGTATATTAGAATTATGGGAGAGTGGGAAGATATTTTATCATTTTTAACAAATGATCTCGATCTTCCGGACGGAGGAACGAAAGAAGATATTGAGGTAAATTTTCCGTATTATGATGACAAGCACGCTTTTGAGATTGATATCTCAAATTATGGGGCTCATATACGAGGAACTCGAAGAGGGTTTATACTTCCGATAAATGAAGTATTTTACAAAAGAAGAGAAAGCCCAGACGTTATTGCTCTCCCGTCAAAGTTTGCATGGGATATTGACGTAGAGGGCTTGAGGAAACTATCAGAAGAGAGAAGTCTTAACTTCCGTATATATGCTTTTGAAAGTGGTATGCAATTCAATAGATATATCGAGATCCTAAAAGGAAAAATAACGAAGAACGATACTATAAAATTCAAAGACTATGAATGGGAATGTATAGACCCGTATAAAGGAGGTTAAGAAAATGACTAGAAAAGAGCAAATACTAATTCTTAACAACCTAGCTATCTCTATGGATCAACTTCCGCTCATTTACGAAGGAAGAATGACGACCGAGGAGTATATCAATGTAAAGACGGCCTTAACTCTGGCGGTTAAGTCGGCTAGATGGCTAGACGAGATCGAGAAGAAAGTCCGGAAGGCTTTCGCAGATCCGGACACGGAGAATATAACGCTACACCGAGCGCAAGTACTAGCGGATATACTGGCGATCTTTGAGTATAACGGAGCTATGATCGGAAAGGAGGCTCAAGAAGATGGGGACTAATATACCGAGGCCGACGCTTCGGCCTCCGACTCCTCCGCAGAGAAATCAATCTAAAAACCTTCAAACAAATTGCCCGAACTGTAACGCTCCAATAACTGGCGATATCTGCGAGTATTGCGGGACTCATTTCTTCGGTATGGATATGGTAAAAGAGAAGGATCGAACGGCTTATATAGTGAAGTCGGATAGGGTTTTATCTTCGGAAGAGGTAAAAGCTTTTCAAGATAGCTTGAAAACGTTTTCAGAGACGGCCTATAATTTCGGGATAGAAATAACAACATAACAGGAGGGACAAAAGTCCCTCTTGTTTTTTTCTTTTTGTATGATAATATAAAAAATAACAACTGAATATGAGAAGGGCGGGCTACGTGTCTAAAGGTATTTCTTTTTACTTCATGCCATGAATCCAAATCCTATTTATTCTCGAAATATCCCAACTTATCCCCCCAACGCAAAAAGCCCGCCCTTCGTCTCTCTGATTACCGACTAAAGAGAGCTTCTAAACTTCGAGAGTATTGTCAAGCTTGTAACGGCGAAAAATTGACACGGTACGAGATCCGGCTCGGCTCACGGCTCTATCGTCAAGCGAGGGAACGGAACGGCTCGCTATAATCAACGGGAACGGGGTAGGTATGCCGATAATGGGCTTCTGCTACGCCAGAGATCGAGGTAGATCGGAGCGATCAAGTAGCAGAATGACGAGCCGAGACGTAAAGCGAGAGGAGCGATCCGAGAGCTAAAGTCGTTTATCCCTAGTTCTTCGCTAGGGTATTTCTGTCGAAATAACGACGCTTCGCTCAAAAAGCTCTCCTCAAACTAAAAAATAAAACAAGGAGTCAACGATGGAATACAATTATTTCAAGAAATATAATCAACTGAATAGAGAACGAATTTCCTTGAATCTGGGGAAAGAAAAAGATAAAGATATCCTCGAGGCCGTGGAAAAGGTCGGAGAAGGTAACAAGCAAGCCGGAGTAAAAGCTCTGATCCGCGACGGAATGAAATATAGAGGGTTAGCGTAAAAGGTAGCGCAACGGACTTTGACTCCGTGTGAAGAGGTTCGAACCCTCTACTCTCTACCATTATGATATAATAGAGGAGGCTAGTCTTTCCTAGCTCCTCTCGAAGAAGTCCTAGTGCTTTCTCCCATCATCGAAGCGCTAGGGCTTTTTTATCTCAATTTCTGTTAAAAATAATAATATCCGTGTTGACTTCTTTTAACATAGTGCTACAATAATAGTAGTATGATAAACAATGAAAGGAGGTTGAGCTATGGGCTACGTAAAGAGAAAGATCTTTCCTAACTTAATGGCGGAAATGACTAGGACTGGGATATCTCAAGAAGTCCTAGCCGAGAAGATCGGAATCTCGAGAGTATCGCTTTCTTACAAAATGAACGGCAAGACGGACTTTACTCTTCGGGAAATGTTAGAAACGGCGGACACGCTAGGCTTTAACAGACTAGAGATAGGCTATCTTTTTAAAAAAAGTAATTGAAGGAGGTAAAAACAAGATGGCAAAGAAGACGTATACTTTTGGTGAAAAAGAAAAGGAGTTCAACCCGAAGACAGGGGCGGAGGTATCCGTATGGAAGAGCCCGAAATATATAGAGGCCAAAGAGAAGGCGATCGAGACTCTCGAAAGTGATATGTATAAGGGTATTCTAGAGGAGGGCGACTTCTGGATCTTGACGACGCTCACGAAAAGCGGGAAGGTCGCTTATACTGGCCTTATTATTTCGCATAACGGTTGCATGAAGATCAACGACGTACTTCCGAAAGAAAAGAAATTCGCTCCGTCGTGTGTATCGCTCGACAAGGACGGATATAACGGCTCTCTCGTTTATTCCTACTGTAATGAATCTCAAGGGATCTACGATGTCGGAGAAGTATCTTCTCGCAACTGTAAGAACGATTATCCTTACGCGATGGCTCTAAAAAGGTGCATGGATAGAGTTATTCTCAAGAATAGCAAACTCGCTTACTCTGGGATCTATTCAGACTCCGAGGCCGACGAGTTTAAGAACGAGCCGGACGAGAAGAAAGTCGATAAGAAGGAGACGGCTCCCGCTCCGGTAGCAGAGAAGAAGGAAGAGCCGAAAGAGGAACCGAAGAAAGAAACGGCTCCGGTTATCCTTCCGGAGCTCCCAGAAGGAACGACACCGAGGAAAGCGCTCGTTGATTACTGTAATAGCTTCGGGATCAACGTCCTAGACGTTGCAAAAACGTACAAGCTCAATAATACTACTCCGGATCGGGAATTTATGAGAGTTCTCGGGATCTTAATCGAACTCAATGAAGGAGGCGCGAAAGTATGAGAAAGACAACTATCATGATAGACGGCGGAAAGCTCCGCACGATCCTAGAAACGAAGACGGGGAAGTCGATCTACGATATTTCTTCCGAGAACGGCTTCGCTAGAAATTTCCTCAACGAAGCTTGTCGGAACAATAAAGCCTCGAATATCGTTCAAGCGGTCGTAAGGCTTTACGGAATCGAGCCGGAGGAGTATATCTTCAAGGAGCCGGAAGAAGAGCCGAAGGAGTTCAAACAAATTTCCTTCGATGATCTCGAGGAAGAGCGGGCAAAGCTCAAGGAAGAAAACGAACTCCTAAAAGAAAACTTGAGCAAGGCGAATGAAGAACTCTCGAAGCTTCTACAAAATGAAAAAGAAGTTAAGCGTCTGGCGGACGAGGTCGAAGTGGGTAGAAAAGCAAATCTCGAGTATAAAGAAGATCTCAAAAAGAAAGCGTTAAGACTCGAAAAGGCTAGGAGCTCAATTTTTAAGCTTTCGTCGATCATAACGAAAGCGATCGAGGACTATAAGAATTTCAAATTTTAAGGAGGCTAAAATATGCAAGCAAGCGTTAAGAAAGACAGAGATAAGTATATCGGCGGGAGCGATATCCCTATCATTATGGAAATCTCCGACTTCAAGACAAGATACGACCTACTTCTTGAAAAAGCCGGACTCAAGACGGACGACTTCGAGGGGAATAAGTACACCGAATACGGCAATATCATGGAGCCGAAGATAAGAGAGTATATCAATAGGTCTTTTCCGGAGCCATTTAGGTTCAAGGAAGGGAAGCACTCGAAGAAGGCGAAGAAAGACGAGGTTATCGGCGTACGTTGTCATACTGACGGAGAAAACCACGGCTATATCCTCGAAATCAAGACGACTTCCCAGATCAAGGAGAAAGTAGAAGATTATAAAGTCTATCTCGTTCAACTTCTCTTTTATATGATGGAAACGAAAAAAAGCTCTGGACTTCTGGCGGTCTACCATCGTCCGGAGGACTTCTCCGAAGAGTTTGATCCCGAAAGACTTCAAAGATTTACGATCGAGCTCTCGGCCTACTCGGATCTCTGCGAGGAGATAAAGTCTTCGGTAGCCAGATTTAAGGAAGACTTGAAGAAGGTTTTAGAAAATCCTTTTATATCAGAGGAGGAACTTCTTCCCGTTGAGATTTCGGATATAGCTTCTCGAATCCTTGCTTTTGAGTATCAACTTGAGCAAATGAAAGAGATTGAGAAGAAGCTCAAGGCCGATAAGGAAAGACTTAAAGAGGCTATGGAAGCCAGTTCTGTAAAATCATGGACGACTCCGAACGGGTATAAGATCACACTAGTAGAAGACGGCGAGGATAAAGAAGTAGTCTCCGAGGTCTTCGATACTGAAAGACTCAAGGCCGAGGCTCCAGAGATTTATCTCAAGTTTGCCAAAGAAGTAAGAACGATCAAGAAGGGACGCGCCGGATATGTATTAATAACGGCGCCGAAGGAGGCGAAAACGTGACAAAGTACGGGAAGATCAAGAAGCTCGCTTCCGAGCTCGATATCTCAAAGAGAGAAGCTACGGATCTCTTGAGAAGAGCAAAGTACGATCTTAACGACGCTCGAGATCTATACTATATCGATAAGCTCGGTATAGATCTAAATGCTCTTACTAGTGCTCTTAATGGCGTATATGAAGCTTTTAGCAGACTAGGAGAAGCAATATTAGAAGCCTTTGATCGGGTAGGAGAAGCTATATCATATTATGTAAATAGTAGAGATACCGAAAAGCGGATACTTGAGCTTATTGAAGCAACACAAGAGAAAAATAACGAAACCGACGAAGAGAAAAGCGGAGAACAGGAGGCAAAAAATGAATAGTGTACTTATCACGGCGATTATCTGCGTTACGATCGTGGCTATTATGTATATCACGAAAGACGATAAAGGAGGCAAAGAAAAATGAATAGTGTCAACATGACGGGAAGACTCGTAAAAGATCCGGAGATAAAGTTAACCTCCGGAGGGAATAAGGTTATAAACTTCGCGCTCGCGGTAGATCGGAAGGACAAAGACAAGACTACGGACTTCTTTCCTTGTATCGCATGGAATAAGACGGCGGAGGTTATCGCCGAATATCTGGGGAAGGGCTCGCTTATCGGAATCTCTGGCGTACTCACTTCGAGAACTTACGAAGATAATACGGGTACGACTCATAAGATTATCGAGATCCTAGTTAACTCGATCGACTTTCTCGACTCGAAGAAGAAAGAGGAACGCAATACAGAATACGAGGCGCCGAAGCCTCCGAAGATCGAGTACGAGCAAACGACTATAGGCGACTTCACGGAGGAGGAGTCTCTTCCGTTTAGTCTTGAGTAGGCCGAAGCGGACGAGTATCGAAGAATATAAGAAGATGGTCGCCCGAAAAAGCAAGTATCATAATGAGAAGGTTGAGTATAAGGGAAAGACTTTCGATAGTAAAAAAGAGTTCGAGTATTATCTCTTTCTGGAAAGTCTCGAGAAGTCCGGAGTTATTAAAGAGCTCCGGACT
>JAGCGK010000083.1 GCA_017649645.1 Clostridiales bacterium
CTTCGCATTTGTTGAGTTCCTTTCCACATGTCCTACTAACTGGGGTAAAGATCCTCTTGATGCTATGGAGTGGCTCAAGGAGAAGATGATCCCTCAGTATCCTCTCGGATGTTTCAAGGACACAACAAACGAGGAGGTGAAAGCATGATCGATTTTTCCGTAATTCTCGCAGGATTTGGCGGTCAGGGTATCCTTTCCGCAGGTAAGATGGCAGCAGAGGCTGCTCTTTACGAGGGCAAGGAAGTATCATGGTTCCCTTCATACGGACCTGAGATGCGTGGCGGTACAGCTAACTGTTCAGTAGTTATCTCTGATGAGCCTATCGGTTCACCTGTTATCAACGATGCTGACGTAGTTATCTGCTTGAACCAGCCTTCCATGGAGAAGTTTGAGGCTTCTTTGAAGCCGGGCGGATATCTGATCATTGACTCTTCATTGATCCACATCCAGCCTACAAGAACAGACATCAACTTCATCGCTATGCCTGCTTCAGACATCGCTTCTGAGCTCGGCAACATGCAGTTCGCTACGATCTCCATGCTCGGTTGTCTTTCCAAGGCTACAGGTTGTTTCTCTCGTGATTCTTTCGAGTCTTCCTTGAAGGAAGTTCTTCCTGAGAGACACCACAATAAGATCCCTGGTAACTTAAACGCATTCGACAAGGGTGCTTCTTACGCCAAGTAATCTTATTTTTCTCGAAAACAATGGTCTCCGATCTTTGGATCGGGGACCTTTTTTATTGCCCGAAAACGGAGTTCCTTTTCGAAAAAAGGCTCAAAAAACGATATGTAAAAAATGCACAAAAAGAATGGCAAAAAATAGATGTTTTTTGTAATTTTTGGTGGTAAGGGAGTCAAATATAAGATATAATAATCGAATAAGAAACAGTTTGGAGGTCTTTGATGGAACAAGCTTATTTGTTTAATCGAGGGGAAGATTATATGTCCTATAATCTGCTTGGCTCCCGTCCGTACAGGGATGATAACGGAGAAGCAGGTTATCTGTTCCGAGTATGGGCACCGAATGCCAAGGGTGTCAGTGTAATAGGAGAATTCAACGATTGGTCAAGTAATGCAGATCCCATGTACCGCTTGGGTGACACGGGTATCTGGGAATGCAAGATAGCAGGAGCGGCACAGTGGGACCGATATAAGTATCGCGTGCTCGGTGCTGATTCAAGAGTTTATGAGAAGGTCGATCCGTTTGCAAGGCATTTCGAGACCAGACCTAATAATGCTTCTATCCTTTACGATTTTAATGATTATACGTGGCATGATTCCAAGTTCTGCAAGAACAGGAAAGATGCTCTGGCTCCTCAGCCGGTCAATATCTATGAGGTCCATTTAGGTTCATGGAGAAGACATCCTGACGGCAATTTCTTCTCATACAGGGAACTAGCCATTGATCTTTCCGATTACTGCCGTAAGATGCATTATACCCACGTTGAGCTCATGCCTGTAATGGAGCATCCGCTTGATGCATCATGGGGATATCAGATCACGGGTTATTACGGTGTAACGAGCAGATTCGGAACACCTGCAGATTTTAAATATCTCGTTGATGTCCTTCACCAGAACGGCATCGGCGTTATCCTTGACTGGGTACCTGCTCATTTCCCTAAGAACATGGAAGGTCTCGTAAGATTCGACGGTACGCCTTGCTATGAGTATAGCGACCCGAGGATCGGCGAGCACAGGGAGTGGGGTACGTATGTTTTCGATTACTCCAAGAACGAAGTAATATCATTTTTGATCTCCAATGCGATCTTCTGGGTTGACGAATTCCATGTAGACGGACTTCGTATCGACGCAGTAAGTTCCATGCTCTACAGAGACTACGGAAGAACACAGTATATCCCGAACAAGTACGGCGGCAATGAGAACCTTGAGGTTATCGAATTCTTTAAGAAGCTCAACGGTACCATGAGATACAAGTATCCGTACGTTATGATGATCGCCGAGGAGTCCACGGCATATCCGAAGATATCCCATCCTGTCGAGGACGGGGGACTCGGATTTACCCATAAGTGGAACATGGGATGGATGCACGATACGCTCGACTATTTCTCGACGGATTCCTATGCGAGGGGCTGGCACCACGATCAGTTCTGCTTCTCCATGGATTATGCGTTCAGTGAGAATTTCGTTCTGTCTCTTTCACATGACGAAGTAGTTCACGGTAAGTTCTCTCTTATCGATAAGATGCCTGGAGATGTATGGCGTAAGTTCGCTAACTTAAGGCTCTTGTTCCTTTATCAGATGAGCCATCCAGGTGCTAAGCTCAACTTCATGGGCGCTGAGTTCGGTCAGTTCATCGAGTGGAGATTTTATGAGGAACTCGAGTGGTTCATGCTCGACTATGAGTCCCACAGGCTCCTTCAGGAGTTCTGCTCCAGACTTAACCAGGTCTATATGGACTATCCTCAGTTCTGGCTCGATGATCACACATGGAGCGGATTCGGTTGGGTAGATATCAAGGATACGCTCAACAATGTCTTCATCTATAAGAGAACATCTCCTCGTGAAGAGGACAGAGACATTTATGTAGCCCTTAATATGGTTCCGCAGCCATTGGAGGGATATAAGATCCCGGTATATGAGCTCGGAACATATAAGATCATCCTCAACACGGATGACATGGGATTCGGAGGAAGCGGTTATCCGACAAAGACAGATGCTCAGGGATGCGTTGAAGCGATCGATGAGCCATATAACGGATTACCGTATCATATCCAGTTGAATCTTCCGCCTTTGGCAGGTATCTACTTTATGAGAGTAGATAAGCCGAAGAAGAAAACAGTCAAGAAAGTATCGGCTAAAAAGCCGATAGCAAAAAAGACAACAGCTGCAAAGAAGACTTCGACTACCAAGAAGGCAACGGCTTCCAAGACGGCAGTTAAGAAACCGGCAAAGAAGACGACCACAAAAAAGAAAACAGTTAACGAGAAGAAATGAAGCATAGGAGGTATGACTAATGGCAAAAGCTGAAACCGTAGCAATGATACTTGCAGGTGGACAGGGTTCCAGATTGGGAGTCTTGACCAAGAAGATCGCAAAGCCTGCTGTTCCGTTCGGAAGCAGATACAGGATCATTGATTTTCCATTGTCAAATTGTGTAAATTCAGGAATTGAGAGAGTAGGTGTACTTTCACAGTACATGCCGCTCGCACTCAATACTTACGTAGGTAACGGACATCCGTGGGACCTCGATCGTAACAACTGCGGAGCGTATATCCTTCCTCCGTATCAGAAATCAGGAAGCTATGACTGGTACAAGGGTACCGCTAATGCCATCTTCCAGAATATGGACTTCGTTGATGACTTTAATCCGAAGTACGTATTGATCCTTTCAGGTGACCATATCTACAAGATGAACTACGCAGCTATGCTCAAGGCTCATATCGAGAATGAAGCAGATGCTACTCTCGCAGTTTACGAAGTACCGTGGGAGGAAGCTTCCAGATTCGGTATCCTCAACACGAGAGAGGACGACTCCATCACAGAGTTTGTAGAAAAGCCTGCCAAGCCTGAGAGCAACCTTGCTTCAATGGGTGTTTATATCTTCAATTGGCAGGTTTTACGTAAGGCTCTTATCGAAGACGAGAATGATCCTGAATCAAATAACGACTTCGGTAAGAATATCGTTCCTAAGCTTTTGAACCAGGGCAGCAAGCTCTTCGCTTACCGTTTCTCCGGTTATTGGAAGGACGTTGGAACCATCGCTTCACTTTGGGAGACCAACATGGATATCCTCGATAAGCCTGAGGAGATCAACCTTGTAGACAGAGCTTGGCGTATCTATAGCCGTAACCCGATCAAGCCGTCACACTTCATCGGACCTGATGCTAAGGTAACGGATTCCGCTATGACGGATGGTTGCCGTGTATACGGAACAGTAGTACATTCGGTTCTTTCTGATTCCGTTCTTATAGAGAAAGGTGCAGTCGTTAAGGACTGTGTCCTTCTTCCTGGTGTTGTCGTTAAAGCAGGTGCTCATATCGAGCGCTGCATCGTAGATTTTGGTACAGTCATCGGCGAGAACGTTAAGGCAGGCGCCAACGTTGACGGTGAAGGTCCTTACACCAACCACAAGATCTGCTCCGAAGGCATCGTAGTTTTCGAGAGAGGCCTTGTAATTAAAGACGGCGCGGTCATTCCTGGAAATTCAATGGTAGATTCGGATCTCGATGTACCTGAAGATCAGAATGTAATCGCCAGTACGTTCAGAGTATAAGGGGAGGGAGTAAAGATTTATGTTTACCAGTGCAATGGGTCTTATATTGGCCGATAACAAAAAGATTTCCTTGGGAGAACTCTCGGGCCCTCGTGCTCTCTCTGCTATGCCATTTGCAGGAAGATACAGGATCATCGACTTCGTTCTTTCAAACATGGTTAATTCCGGTATCAAGAATATCGGTGTTCTTACCTACAACAAGTATAAGTCATTGATGGACCACCTCGGAACAGGTGCTCCGTGGAGTTTGGACAGAAAGAATGACGGACTTCACATCCTTCCTCCGTACGTTAACTCGGAGGCAACAAATATCGCAGGCGACGAGGAGATGGCAGGTATCATCGACTTCCTCCGTACATCCAGAACAACTTATGTTATCGTCGCTAACAGCAACATCGTTTTGAATACCACATTCGATGACATGATCAAGGCTCACGAGCAGAACAATGCCGACATCACCGTTATGTATAACAGAGACGGCACGAAGTTCGGAAGCCCTGCTTATATCCTGGAACTTGATGATGAGGGATTCGTTAAGGACATGCTCTTTAATCCTCAGAAGTCAGCTTCCAACAAATCAAGTCTCGGTATCATCTGCATCAGAAGAGATCTTCTCATCGACCTCATCGCTAAGCAGATGGCTCACGCTACATCACACTTCGGTGTTCACTCATTCGTTAAGATGTTCGACGAGTTGAAGGTTTACGGCTACGAGTATAACGGCATCGCATTCAGGATCAATTCCGTAAAGACATACTTCGATGCTTCCATGAACCTCATCGACGAGTCCATCCGTAACGACTTATTCTGGAGCGGCGAGCCGGTATTTACAAAGATCAAGGACGAGGCTCCGACACTTTACTTCAATAACGCTCAGGTATCGAACGCTATCGTATCCGATGGTTGCCGTATCTACGGAAGCGTTGAGGAGTCGGTCCTCTTCAGAGGAGTTACGATCTCCAAGAATACCACGATCAAGAATTGCGTTATCATGCAGGACGCTCACATCTCAGAGAACTGCCATCTCGAGAACGTAATCCTTGATAAGAATGCCATCGTTAGACCTGGCATCAGACTTGTGGGTCACAGGGATTTCCCTGTAGTTATAGGAAAGGGAGCAGGTATCTGATATGGATAAGATCAAAGTATTGTTTGTATCATCGGAAGTTAGTCCGTTTGCGAAGGTCGGTGGCCTTGCAGACGTAGTAGGTGCATTGCCTATAGAGCTTAACAAGGCAGGCGTTGACGCACGTGTCATCCTTCCTTTGTACAGAAAGATCAAGGCAAAGTACAACGAGGAGTTGAGATTCCTCGGCTGGAAGATGGTCCACATGGGTTGGAGATCTTTATATGCAGGTCTCTTCTCTCTCGAAAAAAACGGCACCACTTTCTACTTTGTAGATAACGAGTACTACTTCAATTTTGACAGTGTTTACGTAGAGTACGTTTTCGATATCGAGAGATATTGTTTCTTCCAAAGAGCTGTCCTCGATTTCATGGGCGATTTCATGAACTTCGAGCCGAACGTTCTCCACTGTAACGACTGGCAGACAGGTATGATGCCGATGCTCCTCGATGCTCACTTCAAGAAGCACGGATATCACACGGATGTTCAGACAGTATTTACTATCCATAACCTTAAGTATCAGGGTGTTCACGCAGTAGACGTCGTACGCGACATGCTCGATCTTCCGGATGAGTACATCCGTGACGAGTTCTGTATCAAGGACCGCGCCATCAACTTTATGAAAGCAGGTATCGTTTATTCGAATTCCGTTACAACGGTTTCTCCGACATACGCTTACGAGATCATGACAGACTACTACGGCGAAGGTCTTAACCAGACATTGCAGCGTTACGCTTACAAGGTATCCGGTATCATCAACGGTATCAACGATCTCGAGTATAATCCAAAGACTGACGAGAACATTCCTCAGAAGTACGATATCAAGACATTTAAGAAGGGTAAGGCAGTTTGTAAGGAGTCACTCCAGAAACAGCTCAATCTCGACGTTAACCCGAGAGTTCCTCTTTGCGTTATGATCTCCCGCTTAGTTGACCAGAAGGGTCTTGATCTTCTCCTTTATGTTCTTGAGGAGATGCTCTATGACGGAATGCAGATCGTTATCCTCGGAACAGGTGACGCATACTATGAGCGCGCTCTCGTAAGCATCGCTGACCGTAACCCGGGCAAGATGTGTGCCTGCATCGATTTTGACAGCGGACTTGCTCATACGATGTATGCTGCAGCTGATATCTTCCTCATGCCGAGTATCTTCGAGCCATGCGGACTTTCTCAGCTCGTATCCATGACATACGGTACAGTTCCTGTAGTTCGTGAGACAGGCGGTCTCAAGGACACAGTTACACCTTATAACGAGTTCACAGGCGAAGGAAACGGATTCTCATTTGCTAATATCAACGCTCATGAGTTCCTCTTTATCACAAAGTACGCATGTGACCTTTACAGGAATCATCCGGACGTATGGGATAACATCATCAAGGCCGGCATGAGCGGAGACTATTCCTGGAAGAAGAGCGCCCTCGAGTATATTGGTCTTTATTCTCTCATCACGGGCATCCCTTTCGAAAAAGATGTCACGCCTAAGGAAGAAGAAAAGCCTGTAGAAAAGAAGGAAGCTCCCAAGAAGGCCGCAGCAGCTAAAAAGCCTGCAGCTAAGAAGACGGCAGCAAAAAAGCCGTCAGCAAAGAAGGCTCCTGCTAAGAAAGCTGCTGCAAAGAAGGCCGAAGAGAAGAAGCCTGAAGAAGAAAAGAAATAAAACATAAAGGGACAAATAGAAATGTTTAGACACGCATCAAGATCCGAAAAGTACAGAATCCCTTTTGGTGCTTTGAAGACAGGATCGGATGTTAAATTAGTTTTTGACGCGAGTAAGGATAGCACAGAAGTTGTTCTGTGCTATTCTTACGGTTTATACGGATTCTCATATCATGAGGAGCCGATGCGCCTTATCCATGAATCCAGGAATCACGACCGTTATGAAGTTGACATGGAAGTGCCTTCAGAACCTTGTATCCTTTTTTACTGGTTCAGGGTAACGATGAATGATTCGGATCTTCATAAGATAGGTCTTGAGGGTCTGTCGTTCAATAAGCCTGACCAGGAACATACATATGTGTACTATGTTTTCGATGAGTGTGGGGATAAAGGAAACGGAAAGGTGTATCCTGAGCCGCCCAGGATCGGCGTTGAAGAGGATAAGTATCCTTTTGCATGGCAGATAACTGTCTATGAGGAGAACTTCCGTACCCCGGATTTTCTTAAGGGCGCTCTCATGTATCAGATATTCCCGGACAGGTTCTCCAGAGACTCTAAGTTTAATTATGAGGAGATGACCCATAAGTCGCCTAGAAGCGAGAGGATCTATCACGAGGACTGGAATGAGGAAGTGGATATCTACGGTAAGCCTGAGACGGGTTATCTTGCCTGTGATTTTTATGGCGGATCTCTGGACGGAATAGCCGAGAAGTTGGATTACATCAAGTCTCTCGGAATCGATGTCCTGTACTTGAATCCGATCTTTGAAGCAAGGTCCAGCCACAGATATGATACGGCTGATTATCTTAACGTTGATCCTATCCTCGGAGGAAACGAAGCTTTTGAACGCCTTTCAAAGGCATGTGATGAGAAGGGGATAAAGATAGTCATAGACGGTGTTTTCAGCCACACTGGAGCTGACAGCAGATACTTTAATAAGTTCGACAGATATGAAGGCGTCGGTGCGTTCAGATCATATAAGACAGGCGAGGAAAGCAAGTTCCGCTCCTGGTATAAGTTCATAGGAAACGACAAGGAAGAACCAAAGTACGAATCATGGTGGGGCTTTCCTGATCTTCCGAACGTCGATGAGAATGATCTGTCTTATAGAAGATTTATCTTCGGTAAGGACGGAGTCGTTGATACCTGGATAAAAAGAGGAGCTTCAGGCTTGAGACTTGATGTCTCAGATGAGCTTCCAGACAGTTTTATCCGTCAGATGAGAACCTCCGTAAGAAAATATTCGAACGGCAACGGATGCGTAATAGGCGAAGTCTGGGAAGATGCAAGTAACAAGTGCTCATATGGTTCCTATAGAGACTTTATGCTCGGAAGGACTCATGACAGCGTAATGGGCTATACGTTTAGGATAGGTCTTCTGAACTTCCTTACTCATACGTTTGATGCCAAGTTCTTTGATTCGTATATGGAGGGCTTCAGGGAGCGTTATCCTTCCGAGAGTTACTACTCCATGATGAATCTTATCTCGTCTCATGACGTGCCGAGAGCGATAAATATCCTCGTCAAAAAAGAAGACCCGGGTGACAGGGAACTTCAAAAGGACATATTCCTGTCGGAGGAAGAAAAAGAGCTTGGAATGAAGCTCATGAAGCTTGCTTATTCGTTCCAGATCGGTTATATCGGATCGCCTTGTCTTTACTACGGTGACGAGATATTGATGGAAGGATTCAGGGATCCTTTTAACAGAAGAACTTATCCTTGGGAGAAGGTAGATGACGACGGTAAGAAGATGCTTTCGTTCGTTAGGGAGATCTCAAGGCTTCGTGTCGAGAACCCTGTCCTTCGTACAGGTCTTTATAAGACAATATATGCTGAAGAAAATGCGATCGTTTTCGAGAGGTATCTTGATAAGGAAAACAAAGATGCATTTGGAAAATATGTTGGCGAAGGAGCCAAAAGAATAGTATTATTAATTAATAACAATGATTCGGATTTTTTGAGATTTGACACAAGATCTTTTGAAGCCGAGACGTGCGAGACAAAGGAGATTTCCGAAGGATCGATACTGAAGATCAAGGAGGGCTCTGATACTGTGGTTTCAGCAGCTCCGAGGTCATCGTTGTTCTTAATATATGAATAGGGAATTGGAGGAAAAAAGTTTATGGCAAAGTGTCCTGTATGCGGTGCGGATTCCGAAGGTAAATTCTGTGAGTACTGTGGTGCTTCTATGACTGAGACTCAGTCAGCAGGTTCTGCGGGAAATGCCCCGGCCGAAGATTACGGCAGCGAGCCGGAAGTCGGCAAAGAGGAGTACGGCAATGAGCCGGAAGTGGCAAAAGAAGATTATGGTTCTTCTTCGGAGCCTAAGGTTACCAAGACGATGGAGCAGACGGACAAGAAGTGTCCTTCCTGCGGCGGTACATTGATGTTCGATCCTGAGACAGGCGGAATGCTTTGCTCCTTCTGCGGATTTACAAAGGAACTTCCTAAGCCGGAGCAGAATACGGCGATGGAAGAATTGGATTTTGAATCAGCCAAGAACCGTGCAAGTTTTGACTGGGGTCAGAAGATGAAGACAGTTATCTGTCAGCAGTGCGGCGGTGAGACCGTTTACGATGCACTCGAGACAGCTGACTGCTGCCCGTTCTGCGGTTCCACGAGCGTAATGCCTGTAGATGACGAGTCTGATGTAATGGCTCCTGGCGGAGTAGTTCCGTTCGCTATCTCACAGGAAAAGGCTGCTCAGCTTTTCAAGAGCTGGATCGGACACAAGTGGTTTGCTCCAAGTGATGCTAAGAAGAGCTGCTCTGCTAAGGATATCAACGGTGTATATCTCCCATACTGGACATACGATTCCGATACGACTTCTCCATATTCCGCTAGGATCGGTTTTGACGAGAGAGTCAAGAGGGGAGACCACTACGAGACTGTAACCAAGTGGAGACAGACAAGCGGTGTATATAGCGAATTCATCGATGACTATACGGTATTTGCCAGTAAGAAGTCCGATAATAACCCTTATATCAAGAGTGTTTCGCAGTTTGACTTCACAAAGCTTCGCCCGTATTCTCCTGACGTAGTTGCCGGTTTTTCTGCCGAGCGTTATTCAGTCGGTCTTGATGAGGGCTGGGATAATGCCAAGAAGGGTATCAACCAGAGACTGTCGAGCAACATCAGAGCTGATATCAAGAAAAAGACTCGTTGCGACAGAGTTGACAGACTCCAGTTCTCGACAATGTACGATAACATCACGTTCAAGTATCTCCTTGCACCTATCTGGCTTGCTTCCTATAAGTACAAGGATCAGATCTATAACATCGTAATCAACGGTCAGACAGGTAAGGTAGGCGGTAAGGCACCGATTTCCGCACTCAAGGTTATCATCTTTATCCTTATCATCCTTGCGATCATTATCCTCTTCTACTTTGTCTTCGGAAGGAACTGATATTCCGGTTATAAATGGACTGTCTCATGCGAGGCAGTCCTTTTTTTCGCGAAAAAAACAGGGCATCTTTTCAGATACCCCGTGATCTTTTTCTTTACGCTTTGTCAGTCGCCTCTGGCATCAACTTCTTCTTTGGCGCCTTCCATCATATTGGCGAACTCAAGGCCTGCTTCTTCGGCGTCTGCCTGCGCCTCGGCAATATCATCGCCTCCGCATGCCGATAAGATGAACACACATCCTCCGGCCAAGACCAAAACCAATAATACAGCTAAAAGTCTGGTTATCTTCATGATCGTCACCTCCGAGAATAATCTTCATATTTACTCTGATTATATTACGTATTTCCGAAAATAAACCTGCAAACATACCGAATTAACAAAAGATTCAAATAAATGTCCTCGTCTTATTATGTATGAGGATCAAATGGGGTATAATACCGTTATGGAAATAATAGACGGACAATGGTACATGAATGGGCTCGACAGCCGTGATCCCGATTGTATAAAAAGCAGTGACGAACTTCTCAAAGTAATCGAGAAGGTTGGTTTCCTGCCGCTTTTTGAAGCGGAGGTACCGGGTCTTTCCGTAGAGAACATGACCGATCCCAAGTATTGGTGGACCGGTGATGTCAAAAGAGATCCGTGGGAATGGAGAGGGATCCTGGCAAAGACCGGGAAAGTCGCTTACGGCAAGTTTTTCGGAAAGAAAGCAGGCTTCGTCTCGAAAAAGTGGTTCCCTTACTTCGCCAATTACAGAAGAAACGGTTATGATTTTGATTCACGCTATGAAGACGGCAAGGCCGAACGCAGGGAAAAACTCATAATGGATCTTTTCTGGCCGCGGGATATCGAGATGTGTGATCTTGATCTGCGGAAGATAGGAAAGTACGTTGATAATCCCGAGCTGTTCTCGTTTGAAGTAAAGGACAGGGCCGGGTTCGGTACCGGCGGTGAGAAGAACTTTGAAGGAACTTGTGCCAAGCTTCAGATGGGCTCATATCTCCTGGTCAGGGACTTTAAGCCGAGACTTAACAAAAAGGGCGAGGAATACGGATGGTCTATAGCGATCTACACTTTGCCGGAATATCTGTGGGGATATAAGTTCGTAACGGAAAGGTACAGCGAGGATCCTAAAGAATCCTTAGATAAGATCGTCTCGCAGATACAAAAGTATTACGATGCGGAAGAAAGCGTTATACGTAAGTTTATACGTTAACAGTGAGGAGGGAGATACATATGGAACCATCAGGTGGTAATTTCGGAAATATATATGTCTTTGGAATGGGCACTATATTGCTTTGGGCACTGATCCCGACTTTTTTGGAATGCCTTATCGCCGGATTGATCATGAAGATCAAAGGACACCAAAAGAAAAAAAGAGGACTCAGGATTGCCGGGAATATCTTTCTCGTAGTAGCGGGAGTAGTAGTATTGGTATTTGCAGCATATTGTGTTTGGGGCTATTTCGTACTTCATTGAAAATAATAAAGGACATCCGATCGGATGTCCTTTTTAATTGGTGCGGCCGACGAGACTTGAACTCGTACGGTCTCCCACACGCCCCTCAAACGTGCGCGTCTGCCTATTCCGCCACGGCCGCATTTGTGTTAAGCATTGACAATTATACTAATGACATTGGGGGGTGTCAAGCACTTTTTCGAGAAGAATAAAGATAATGCTCCAATCCTTATTATTTGTGGTATTATGATTATTACGCACAAACAAATTGTTTAAAGTTAACATCAGGAGGAACCAAGATGAAGACTATCATGCTTGGAAACGAAGCGGTTGCCCGTGGTGCCTATGAGGCGGGCGTTAAGCTTGTTTCATCGTATCCGGGAACACCTAGTACCGAGATAACGGAAGAAATTGCTAAGTTTAAGGAAGTGTCCTGCGAGTGGGCACCTAACGAGAAAGTAGGAGCAGAGGTTGCTATCGGTGCATCTATCCGTGGCGCACGTGCAATGACATGCATGAAGCACGTAGGCTTGAATGTTTCTGCAGACCCTCTTTTCACAGCAGCATATACAGGAGTTAACGGCGGACTCGTTTTCTGCGTTGCAGACGATCCGGGAATGCACTCCTCACAGAATGAACAGGATACAAGAAACCACGCAAGAAGCGCTAAGGTACCTGTATTTGAGCCATCTGACAGTGCCGAGTGTAAGGAATTCATTAAGTACGCTTTCGACTTTTCTGAGAAGTATGACACACCGGTTATCCTCCGTCTTCATACAAGAGTATCTCACTCCAGAAGTATAGTAGAGATCGAAGATCCTAAGCCGATCACATTGAAGGAATATGCTAAGGATCCTGCTAAGTACGTTATGATGCCTGCTAATGCCATCAAGCGTCACGTTGTAGTTGAGGAGAGAACTAAGACTATCGCAGCAGATTCTAATGACGTTAACGTCGGTAAGCACAAGGTTGAGATGAGAGATACTAAGCTCGGTATCATCACGGCAGGTGCTTCCTATCAGTACGTTAGAGACGGTGTGCCGGACGCGAGCGTATTGAAGCTCGGTCTCGTATGGCCGCTTCCTATGGACTTGATCCGTGATTTCGCATCTAAGGTCGACCGTCTTGTAGTAGTAGAAGAGCTCGATCCGTTCATCGAGAACGAGATCAAGGCAGCAGGCATCAAGTGCGAGGGTAAGGAACTCTTCACGATGCTCGGCGAATATACTGCAGTTATGATCCGTAAGGCTCTTTCAGACCTTCCGCTTCCTGAGGCAGGAATCGATACATCTTCGCTTCCTACTCCTCCGGGCCGTCCGCCGGTACTTTGCGCAGGATGTCCTCATAAGGGATTGTTCCTTGCTCTTAACAGACTCAAGGTACAGGTTATGGGCGATATCGGATGCTATACTCTCGGCGCACTTCCTCCGATGCAGGCAGTTGACGCAGTTGTATGTATGGGTGCATCCGTAGGTATGGCTCACGGCTTTGATAAGGCTACTGACGGAGCAGATTCACGTAAGACAGTTGGTGTCATCGGTGATTCTACATTCCTCCATTCAGGTATCACAAACCTTATGAACGCTGTTTATAACCAAAGTTCCATCACTCTTATCATTCTTGATAACTCCATCACAGGTATGACAGGTCACCAGCAGAACCCTTCAACAGGTAAGAACATCCGCCTTGAGGATGCTCCTGCAGTTGATCTCGAGGGTCTTTGTAAGAGCCTCGGTGTTGCTTCCGTTCGCGTAGTCGATCCTGTTGATACATTCGGTGCAGAGAAGGTTATCAAGGAAGAGCTCGATAAGAACGTTGTATCAGTTGTAATCGCTCGCCGTCCTTGTGCTCTCATCCCTACAGGAAGAGCTAAGAAGGGCGTTGAGGTATCTTGTGATTACGATAAGTGCCGTTCCTGCGGAGCTTGCGGACGTATCATGTGTCCTGCTCTCATCATGGGCGAGGATAAAAAGCCAATGATCGATGCCGAGTCCTGTAACAACTGCGGACTTTGCGTAAATGTATGTAAATTCGACGCTTTGATCAAGGGGGAGGAGTAATCATGGAAAACTTTGAAGCTTCAATCGTATTGGCAGGCGTAGGCGGCCAGGGAACATTGATCGCAGGTAAGCTCCTCGGTATCCTGAGCCTTAAGCTCGGACTTGACGTTAAGGTATCTGAGGTTCACGGAATGAGCCAGCGCGGCGGTTCCGTTATCACATATGTAAAGATCGGTAAGGAAGTTCATTCTCCTATCGTTGAGCCGGGTACGGCAGACTTCGTTCTTTCCTTTGAGGAAGTCGAGGCAGTCCGTTGGGCATCTCTTCTTAAGAAGGATGGTGTCATGATCGTTAACTCACAGAAGATCAAGTCACTTCCTGTTCTTCTCGGAGCAGTTCAGTATCCTTCCGACATCAAGGCTTCTCTTGATAACGGTGCTATCGGCGATACAAAGATCATAGAGATCGATGCTTTGGGCGCAGCTCTTGACTGCGGTACATCCAAGGCTACAAACATCGTAATGCTCGGAGCTCTCTCCAAGTACTTCGGTATCGATGACAAGGTATGGCAGGAGTCCATCGAAGAGGCATTTGCTTCTAAGCCTAAGACAATACCTCTTAACCTTGAGGCATTTGCAAAGGGCAAGAGCCTCGCATAATATTTTTTCTCGAAAACAAAAGCATCCATCGATCATTCGATCGGTGGATGTTTTTTATTGTTCTTAAATCTGTTTACTTAAAGATGAATTTCTTCGGAAGCGGTAACTCAAGATCTTCCATAAGGTTCTTGATCACGTCCTTGTTCTCGTTATTGTCCGAGAAGCAGCAGATCTCCATAACAGATCTTCCGGAGCGGTATACACCGCCGAAGATGTAGTAATCTTCCTGATCGTAGTTCGGCTCTAAGTCCGCATCTATGAACAGATAATCGTCGAATGTATAGAATTCTCCGTCTATTTCATTGAAGTCTATATAATTATCCGCTCTCACCTGGTAAAAAGCCTTGGCAGATTCTTCGCTTTCCAGAAGATAGTAGGTGGCATAGTAGATATCTCCCTTGTCACCGATGTAGTTATACATCATTTCAAGATCTTCTATGTAGATCTGCGTGCTGTCCTTTTCTTCAAAATCATAAGACGTGCAGCCATAAGCATCCTTTACGGCTTCGGTAAACTCGAAGGGAGATACTTCAGGTACTTTTTTACCTGATTTTTTATCTTCATCCTCAGATCTTGAATCAGAATGCTTTTTGCCCGAACCTTTCTTTAGACTGTCACAGCCTGTGATAGAAGAGCATAGAAATGCCATGCAAAGTGCGATCGCTAAAGAAGTGATTATCTTTCGAGATTTCATTTAGACCTCTTGGTATCAGTGAAGTATAGCCAGAAGCTTAGGATCTTCCTTAAGGAGAGCCTTGGCAAGTTCTCTGTACTTTTCTTCGTGGAGATAAGTATGACGGTGAGGCTTGATCTGAGGAGCCATATCGATGGCTTCTTCAAAGTCAGCGACCTTGAGATCAAGAGTTGCGCAGTAATCCCAGAAACCTGTCTTTGTGAATACCGTATCGACACGCTGCCATCTGTGATCACAGATCTTGCACATGATATAAGTAGCGATACCTACCTGAACTCCGTGAAGCTGAGGCTTCGTCAAGAGCTGATCCAATGCATGTGAGATGAGATGTTCACTTCCCGATGTAGGTGCAGAAGATCCGGCGATCTCGTTTGCTACGCCGCTCATTGCGAGGGAATCAAGAAGTTCCTTTAAGAAGAGATCTTCTTCTATTGATTCAAACGGTGTTCTTACAAAAGAGTTAACAGCTTTCTTGGCGATCATGAATGCGAAGTCATTAACTTCGAGATATCCCTGATCTTCCTCGTGCTGCCAGTCATATGTGGAAGAGATCTTAGCGACCATATCACCGATACCTGAATAGAGGAATCTGACAGGAGCGCTCTTAATGACATCTGTATCAACGAGGATTCCGTAAGCCATCTTTGCCGGAACTGACTTTCTGTGACCGCCTACCGTAAGGGAAGCGGAGGAACTTGAGAAGCCGTCGGAAGAAGAGCTTGTAGGAACGCTTATGAACGGGATCCTTAATACATAACCGATATACTTTGCAGCATCGATTACTTTTCCGCCGCCCATACCGATTATTGCCTGAGTTTTATTAGGAAGCTCGAAAGCAAGATTGGTTATATCATTAAAATCCACGGTGTCCATTTCCTGATGGTGAAGGATCTTTACACCTGCTTCCTCACAGGATTTAAAGACCGTATCTCCGAACATGGAGATGAGACCGTTTCCGAAAAGGATCGTTACCTGTGTAAGGTCTGCATCCTTAAGATATGATCCGATCTGAGATGTAACACCTTTTTCGATCTTAAGGATAGAAGGGATGGATATCTGATCTTTGTTCATTTTAAGACCTCCTTGACTGTCTTCGGCAGATCGCTGAATTTATTGATCTTGGCGGTTTCGGCATTGATCGTTCCGAAGCCGTAAGTTGCATGGATAAACGGTAAGCCTGCCTTTGTCGTTGCATCATAATCGCTTTGGATATCGCCTACATAGCAGGCCTTATCCAGATCGTTCCTCTCGCAGACGAGCTTTATGTTCTCGTCTTTCTGAAGGAAGTTATTTCCGTAACATTCGATATCTTCAATGAGGCAGTCAGGTGTTCCCCATGCTATACCGTAATGCTCTAGGAAAGCTTCTACATAACCTGCCTGACAGTTACTTACGATATAGAGGTGATAACCCTGCTTTTTAAGCTTCTCCCATGTCTCGACAAGCTTAGGGTAAAGTATGCCGCCGTGCTCGCGAAGATACTCGTTCTCGTATGTTTCGCATGCCTCACGAAGAGCATTTCTCTGCTTTCCTTTTTTCGTGTATGTGAAAAGGGTGTCCGCGATAACGTCCATCGGCTTTCCCATTACGCTTTGTATATCTTCGCGGGTTACGACCTTGTCAAAACCTGCTTCTTTAACTTTGACTGTCCAGGACTTGGCTACGTTTTCGGAACTGTCCCATACCGTACCGTCCATGTCAAATATGATTCCTTTTTTCTCTGACATAAAATTCTCTCCTATTTATGATACTTCCTAAGAATAACATATCTGACCTCTTTTTTCTTTACCTGTCGAGGCAAGTAGTGTATTCTGATTTGAGTTATAAAAACTTGGTGTTGAAATGCTTTTCGAATTGATCCTTAAAGGTTATCTCATAGGTCTTGTACTCGGCGTTCCTGCGGGAGCGATAGGTGCGCTTACCATAAAAAGGACATTGTCACATGGCCTTAAGGGTGGTTTTGCTTCAGGTGCGGGTTCCTGCTTTGCAGATCTCATATTCGCATTCATAGGCATAATGGGTGTCAATGCCATCTCCGATTTCCTCGAAAAGAAAGAACACATCATAGAGATCTTCGGCGGCCTTTTGGTCGTAGCCATCGGCATATCCTTTTTCATCCGAAAAGCAAAACTTGAGAAGGCAGAAGCAAAAGGCGACAGCCTCGTTATATATTTCCTTACATCCATGGGTGCGGCGCTTCTTAATCCGGGAACCATGGTCGCTTTTATGATCGCATTCACATCTTTTGATATCACAGATGTTCACGGACCGCTTCAATCCGGTTCTCTTCTTGTAAGTATCGTTCTCGGTACATTTACCTGGTGGCTCGGACTTTGCCTGTTTGTTAACTTCCACAGGAACAAGATAACCGATAGGACTTATAAGCGTGTAAATATCGTCCTTGGAACTTTCGTTATCCTTTGCGGCTTGTTCATAATGGCTCAGGGTATTTTCACCGTGTTATAATATGAATCATTAAAAGGGCAGCCGAGGAAACATGAAGCGTAAGCACAGAGGAACCAGATATTTCTATATTGTCACTTATATTGCGATGATATTGGTCACTGTTATCGTAACAGTAGGTTTTTTGCGTGTGTATCTCAGGACTGACCCGAGATCTTCCCGTAAAGAGACATTCAACAGATATTATGTCCTCATTACCGACGACAAAGATTCCATGTTCTGGCAGTCTGTCTATAAAGGTGCTTCGGATTACGGATTAAGCCATGATGTCTATGTTGAGTGTTTAGGTGAGGGTATCTCCAACGATTACACCAAGGCAGAACTTATGAGAATGGCCATAGCTTCCAAGGTCGACGGAATAATCCTTAATGCCGATGAGAGCGAAGAGATGGAACAGCTCATCAGTGAAGCAATGGACGCTTCTATCCCGGTAGTTACCGTTAACAATGACTGTTCCAACAGCCGAAGGATTAGTTATGTCGAGGTTGGTAACTATAACTTAAGTAAAGAGTACAGTAAGCAGATCATGGAGATCGCAGGCAACATGATCACCGAAGAAGGTCAGATGGTTAATGTTGCTGTTATCGTTAACTCCGTACCTTCTTCCGGCCAGTCGATCATAAGCGCAGGTATTCAGGAAAGTATTGAGAACTCAGTTGATTTTAGTAATCTCATTTCTCTTGATCTTGTTACGGTTGATGAGTCCAATTCATTTGCGGTTGAGGAATCTATAAGAGATCTTTTCATGCAGGAAAATCTTCCTGATATCATAGTCTGTCTCAATGAACTTGATACCACATGCGTTTATCAGGCTGTGGTCGATTTCAACAAAGTAGGACAGGTCCATATATTGGGTTACTATGATTCCACCACGATCCTTCAGGGAATAGACAGAGAGATCATAGATTCCACCATTAAGATCGACACCGTTGAGATGGGTGAATTAGCTGTCGAAGCTTTATTGTCGTACGAGAGAGTCGGTTTTGTTAACCAGTACAATACCGTAGATATCATTCTCATAAACAACACGAATATCAAAGAGTACTACACGGAGGGCTCAAATGAAACACAAGTTCAGTGACCTTCCGTTGCAGCTTAAGATAGCTTTCATATATGTGTTATCCAGCGTGTTGATCCTCGTCGTCAACATGAGTCTTTTGATCGGTATCACAACGGTATCAGCCAGACTTCAGAGAACCTATGAGGATAACCTTTCTCTTAATGAGATGACCAAGGCATTATCTGATGTTCAGTATTCCATGACGCAGTACCTTAACGTTAAATCTTCAGATTCACTTGAGGAGTATTACATAAGTGAACAGACCTATAGAAACCTCATTAACGAACTTAATGTTGAAGTAACTGATTCGAATGCCGATGTAATGCAGCGTAACATCAAGTACATGAGTGAGGAGTATCTGGATCTCGTATCGCAGACCGTTGAAGCAAAGCGTGGACGTAACGTAGAAAAATACAGGCAGCGTTATGAACTTGCTACTGAGATGTATAACTTCATCAATTCCTATATCGACAGTTTGAATACAAGACAGTTCGAGGATAATTCCAAGACATATAGCGAGATCTCACGAAGCCTTCGAAGCATGCAAAATGTCAGCTTGATCGTTATCATCGCCGTTATCGTTACAAATGCATTCGCGATCATCAATTATACGGGTCGTCTCATAAGACCTTTGAGAGTACTTTCAAGATCAGCGGATGAAGTGGCGAAAGGTAACTTTGATGTCGAGCTTCCGAGGGTTGAAAGCAAAGATGAGATCGGTGTCGTTACGAAAGCATTTAATAAGATGGTCGTAAGTATCCGTAATTACATCGATCAGATCAAAGAGAACATGGAACTCGAGCGTCAGCATAAGGAAAAGGAACTTATGATGGAGACGCACCTTAAGGATGCCCAGCTTAAATATCTTCAGGCTCAGATCAATCCGCACTTCCTGTTTAATACCCTTAATGCGGGTGCGCAGCTGGCGATGATGGAAGGCGCTGACAAGACTTATGAGTTCGTTCAGAATATGTCCGAGTTCTTCAGGTACAATATCAACAAGAACGATGAGATCATTAAGCTTCGTGATGAGATCGAACTTGTAAATCACTATATGTTTATCATAAACGTAAGATTTGCGGGGGAGATAACCTTCATAAAGGATATCGACGAGAGCCTTTTGGATGCTGACATCCCGAGTATGATCATCCAGCCTCTTGTCGAAAATGCTGTCAACCACGGCGTAAGAAACGTGGAATATGATAAAGTAATAACCGTATCGGTTAAACGCGTCGAAAACAATGTCCGCGTCAGCGTAAAGGATAACGGCGTCGGCATGAGCGAAGAGATCATAAACGAGATATTAAGCGGCAACAAGAAAAAGCGTTCCGATTCAATGGATTCGAACGGTGTTGGTCTTGATAACGTTATCGAGCGATTGAAGATATTCCTTGATTCCGATGACGTTATGAGTATAGTAAGTGAAGGCAAGAACAAGGGAAGCGAATTCCTTTTCTATCTGCCTATTAAGGAGACAGATTATGTATAAGATAATGCTCGCAGACGATGAAGGAATCGTAACCGATTCTCTTAAGTTCATTATCGAAAAAGAATTCGGCGATCTTTGCGAAGTCAGGACCGCTAAAACGGGAAGAAGCGCGATCGAACTTGCCGAGACTTTCTCGCCTGACATTATCGTCATGGATATCATGATGCCGGGAATTAACGGTATCGATGCGATGAAAGAGATCAGAAGGACTAATAACAAAGTCGTTTTGATCGTTATGTCCGCTTACGACAAATTCGACTATGCTCAGGAATCCATCGCTTTGGATGTATTGGAGTACATCACTAAACCGATGGAGAAGAACAAGATCGTCGCTATCATAAGAAAAGCAATGGAAGTGATCGATGGTCAGAGGATGCAAAGGACCAATGACCTTATCATAAAAGAAAAGCTTGAGATAGTCGTTCCGATCATCGAGAGCGGATTTATCTATAATGTTCTTTTCCAGGAAAAGTTCAACGAAGATATCGACAGCTACAGATCGATCCTTGAGATCAGCGATGAGCAGGGATTTATGATCGCTTTTGTCTGCGGTGACAAACAGGACGGAAGCCATCTTACAAATGCCGTAGGTTCATCCGTTAAGCTTCAGCAGCACTATAACGAGATAAGAGATGCGTTCAAAGAAAGATTTACTTGCCTTGTCGGTTCGATAATGGCTAACAAGATCGCAGTTCTCGTACCTACGGATAAGAAAGAACTTACTTTGGACGAGCGTATCTCCATAATCGATCAGGCGCGTGATATTGCAAGGATCCTCATGGTGAAGACCAATCAGCAGATAAGGATCGGTATCGGAAGCATAAAGCCGATGATGGAACTTAAGACTTCCTACAGCGAAGCACTTAAGGCTCTTACGATGACGACAGAGAACGTTATCCATGTTGAAGATCTTCCGATGGGACTTGAATATGAGAGTAACTATCCTAGGGATCTCGAAAAGCAGCTTTTCGATGAGATAAAGGAAGGAAACGATTCCAAGGTTGCCGTATCATCCAATGCATATTTTGACTGGATGCTCAAAAATCCTTCCACCGGTATCATGGACATGCGTCTTAAGATCCTCGAGTTTGTCTTGTGGGCAGAAAAGATCGCGTATAATTCAGGCGGAATGAAGTATGTTTTCGATTCGAGAGCAAATTATCTTCCTCAGATAATGGCGACTGAAGATCACGAGGAACTTCGAAGATGGTTCCTTGATAAGATGACGGAAGCTACGAGAAACGTAGTGGAGAAGAAGGCTGAAAAATCCACGAAGACGATCGCGCTTGCCAAGGAATACATAAAGAAGAACTTTAATGCGGATATATCCCTTGAAGATGTTTCAAGAGAAGTAAACATAAGTCCTTACTATTTCAGTAAGCTTTTTAAGGATGAGACAGGTGAAGGTTTTGTCGAATATCTTACTAACTTAAGGATCGACAAGGCAAAGGAACTTTTGAGCGGAACATCCTACTCCATGAAGGAGATCTGCCAGATGGTCGGATATACGGATCCGAACTATTTCAGCAGGATATTCAAGAAGAATGTCGGAGTTACGCCGACCGAATATAAGGAGAATATTCTATGAGGACCAGGATAAAGGCATTGCTGCTCGCTATATGCATGACTTTCGCATTCTTTCTGCCTTCGTGTAAGGGGATCAATAATGAGCAGGTTCAAAATCCGAAGGACAGCAACAAGATAAAGATCGGCATGAGCTTTGACTCTTTCATCATCGAGCGCTGGCAAAGAGACAGAGATGTCTTCGTATCAGCGGCCAAGGAATTGGGTGCGGAAGTTAACGTTCAAAATGCCAACGGTTCTCTTGATGAGCAGAAAAAACAGATCAAGTATTTTATCGATGAAGGAATGGACGTAATAGTCATCATCGCCATCGACGGTTTTAACCTCTCGGAGGAAGTTGCTCTTGCCAAGGAAAAGGGCATCAAGGTCATTGCTTATGACCGTTTGATCTGTAACGCTGACGTGGATCTTTATATATCTTTCAATAACGTACGCGTAGGTGAGCTCATGGCACAGGCCCTGGTCGACAGCGGCAAGCTCAAGAAAAAGAAAGTCCTGATGCTCGGAGGCTCTGAAGAAGACAACAACGTTTATCTCGTAGAGGCTGGCTTTAAGAAAGTCATGGACGAGAATGACATTACCATAGTCGATACCATGCATGCGGCAGGCTGGAGAGCCGAGATCGCTGCTTCCTATGTTCGAAAAAACCAGACCACCGTCAAGTCCGTTGATGCCATCATGTGCGGTAATGATAACCTTGCAAGTGCGGTGGTTCCTGTTCTTGCCGAGATGCGTCTTGCAGGCGACATGCTCGTCACGGGTCAGGATGCCGATCTCGAGGCATGTCAAAGGATCGTGGAGGGAACTCAGCTCATGACGGTCTATAAGCCTGTTGAACGTCTTGCTCAGAAAGCAGCCGAGTGTGCCATAAAGCTTGCCAAGGATGAGACACTGGAAAAAGAACCTGATTACTTTCTCATGGACGACGGCACATACGATGTTCCTTGCATCGCTCTCGAACCTATAATGGTTACGGCGGATAACATCGACGAGGTCATCATCGGCAGCGGCTTCCATTTAAAAGAAGATGTATACCTTAATGTTCCGGGTCAGTCGGAGTAATATAGCATTATTTTTTCTTGTTTTCGAAAACACACAAAAATGTGCTAGACCATTTTTACAACCTTGTTAAAAAACGGATAAAAATGTGAAGTTCGGCGTAATTTTTTACTAATTCATTATGATAGGCTCTAAATGTAAAACCAATACATAAAGGAGGCTTAATAATGAAGAAAAAATTACTTTGTTTGGTTTTGACAGCTGCTGTCGGTATGACAATGTTCGCAGCTTGTACTAGTTCAGAGAATATTCCTGAGACTTCAGCACCAACAACTGCTGCAGCTAACAACGGCGGAGACACTGGCGAGTCCAAAGACACAGAGGCTGTTGCTGTAGGTAAGAAGGTTGGCGTTTCAATGCCTACTAAGGATCTCCAGAGATGGAACCAGGACGGTTCTAACATGGAAGAGCAGCTCAAGGCAGCTGGTTACGAAGTAGATCTTCAGTTCGCTTCTAACGACGTAGCTACTCAGGTTTCTCAGATCGAAGCTATGATCAACGGCGGATGTGACGTTCTCGTTATCGCAGCTATCGAGGGTGATTCTCTTGGTACAGTTCTCGCTACAGCTAAAGAGCAGAACATCCCTGTAATCGCTTATGACCGTCTCATCATGAATACAGATGCAGTTTCTTACTATGCTACATTTGATAACCTCATGGTTGGTACAAAGCAGGGCGAGTACATCAGAGATGCACTTGATCTTGATAACGCAGCTGGCCCATTCAATCTCGAGATCACAACAGGTGACCCGGGTGACAACAACGCTAAGTACTTCTATCAGGGCGCTATGGACGTTCTGCAGCCATACATCGATTCCGGTAAGCTCGTAGTTAAGTCCGGCCAGATCGAATTTGATAAGGTTGCTACAGACGCATGGTCAACAGAGAACGCTCAGAACAGAGCTGATACTATCATCGCTGCTAACTATTCTGACGGATCCAACATCGACGCATGGCTCTGCTCCAATGACTCCACAGCTTATGGTGTAGCTAACTCCCTTACAGTTAACTATTCCGGTAACTGGCCTATCATCACTGGTCAGGACTGTGATATCTTGAACGTTAAGAACATGATCGACGGTAAGCAGTCTATGTCTATCTTCAAGGATACACGTACTCTCGCTTCTAAGGTTGTTGAAATGGTTAACGCTATCCTTTCCGGATCCGAGCCACCGATCAACGATACATCTTCTTACGACAACGGAACAGGTATCATCCCTTCATTCCTTTGTGAGCCAGTATTTGCTGATATCAATAACTATCAGGAACTCCTTATCGATTCCGGTTACTACACAGAGGCAGATCTTGCTTAATCTTTAACTTAACCACCAAACACACAAAAATACTAACTGTTTCAGGATGTGCAGGCGGGCATTTTAACCCGCCTGCTATCTTGAAAAAATACTAGGAGGGATAAAATTGGCTGATATTATACTGGAAATGAAAAATATAACCAAAACATTCCCCGGTGTAAAAGCACTCGATAATGTTAACCTCAAAGTGGAGAGGGGCGAAATTCACGCACTCGTTGGCGAGAACGGAGCAGGAAAGTCCACTCTTATGAATGTTTTGAGCGGCATTTATCCTCACGGAACTTATGAAGGTCAGATCATTTATAACGGAAAAGAATGTAAATTCAACGGAATCAAAGACAGTGAAGCTATGGGAATCGTAATCATTCACCAGGAGCTCGCATTGGTTCCTTACATGTCGATCGGTGAGAACATGTTCCTCGGAAACGAGAGAGGTCATGCAGTGAAGATCGACTGGAACGAGACACACAAACTCGCTTCCGAATATCTGAAAGTCGTCGGACTTAACGAATCATCAAGAACATTGATCAAAGATATTGGTGTAGGAAAACAACAGATGGTTGAGATTGCAAAAGCACTTGCAAAGAAGGCCAAATTACTTATATTGGACGAGCCTACATCTTCTCTTAATGAAGAAGATTCCAAGGCACTTTTGGACTTGCTCATTAAGTTTAAGGAAAACGGAATGACTTCCATTATCATTTCTCATAAGCTTAATGAAGTATCATACGTAGCAGATAAGATCACTGTTATCAGAGATGGTGCCACGATCGAGACACTCGATAAGAAAACAGATGACATCTCTGAGGGCAGGATCATCAAGGGAATGGTCGGCCGTGAACTTTCTGACCGTTTCCCGAAAAGAGAGAGCCACATCGGCGAAGTTATGTTCGAAGTTAAGAACTGGAACGTTTATCATCCTGTCTTCATGGAACGTAAGGTCGTTGATAATGTTTCGATCAAAGTAAAGAAAGGTGAGGTTCTCGGAATCTCCGGACTCATGGGTGCCGGCAGAACGGAACTTGCCATGAGCGTTTTCGGAAGAAGCTATGGAGAGAACATTACCGGAGAAGTCTTTATCAATGGTAAGAAAGTAGAACTTCATAGTGTAGAGCAGGCTATCAAGCATAAGCTTGCCTATGTTACCGAAGATCGTAAGGGTAACGGACTTATCTTGTCTAATCCGATCAAGATAAATACAACTCTGGCGAATCTTGATGCGGTAAGTACGCATAAGATCATCGATAAAGATAAGGAATACGGTGTAGCTGTTGAGTACAAGGAAAAACTTAAGACAAAATGTCCTACAGTTAACCAAAACGTAGGAAACTTGAGCGGTGGTAATCAACAGAAAGTGCTTCTTGCAAAATGGATGTTTGCTGCCCCGGATGTTTTGATCCTCGACGAACCGACCAGGGGTATCGACGTCGGTGCTAAATATGAGATCTACTGCATCATTAACCAACTTGTAAGCGAAGGAAAATCAGTTATCATGATCTCTTCCGAGCTTCCTGAGATCCTTGGTATGTGTGACAGGATATATGTCATGAACGAAGGCAGAATAGTTGGCGAGATGATGGGTGAAGACGCAACACAGGAAAAGATAATGTCTTGTATTTTACAATCTAGTGCAAAAGGAGAGGCTGCGGTATGACAACGGCAAACAGTGCACCTAAGAAAAAGGTCGCAAAATCAAAACTTGATAGGGATAAGATCCAAGAATTTATAAAGAAATATACAATGGTTTTCGTGCTCGTAATCGTATACGGATTCTTCGCTTGGCGTACTCACGGAACGATCGCAGCTCCTATGAACATCACGAGCCTTGTTGCACAGAATGCGTACGTATTCATTCTTGCAGTAGGTATGCTCCTTTGTATCTTGACAGGTGGTAATATCGACCTTTCCGTCGGATCAGTCGTATGTTTCACCGGTGCTATCGGAGCTATGTGTCTCGTTGGCGGCAACCTCCTTGTTCGAAATGAAGAAGGATTGCCTCTTCCTGTAGTAGTAATAATCATGCTTGGTGTAGGTATCCTGATCGGTGCTTTCCAGGGCTTCTGGATAGCATATGTACGAATTCCTCCATTCATTGTTACCCTTGCGGGTATGTTGGCATTCAGAGGTTTGAGTAACGTACTTCTCGACGGTAAAGGAATTCCTCTTGCAGATGAGACTTCATTCATGAAGATCTTCGGCGGTGGTAATGCCTGCTACGTTCCTGACCTGTTCAATATGGGTATATATATTCCTTCTCTCAATATCGTAATCAAGCATTTTAATCTTACTTGCTTCATTATCGGTATCGTAGCAGTTTTGATATTCCTTGCTCTTGAGGTAAGAAGCAGACTCGTTAAGAAAAAGAAGGGCTATGAGACAGATAAGCTCTGGGCTTTCATCCTTAAGAACGGTATCATCGCAGCAGCTATCATCTGGGTATTCTGGAAATTCTCCTGCGATAAGGGTCTTCCTAACGTTCTTATCATCCTCATGGTCGTTATCCTTTTCTACGGATACCTTACAGGTAACACAACGATCGGACGTTCCTTCTATGCAGTAGGTGGTAACGAAAAGGCTACAAAGCTTTCCGGTATCAACACAAACAAGGTTTACTTCATCGCTTACACAAACATGGGTCTTTTGTCCGCTGTTGCTGCTCTCGTAACAATGGCTAGACTTTCATCCGCACAGCCTACAGCAGGTAACTCATACGAGATGGACGCTATCGGTTCATGCTTCATCGGTGGTGCTTCTGCTTATGGCGGAATCGGAACAGTTCCTGGCGTTATCATCGGTGCTATCCTCATGGGTGTTATCAACATGGGTATGCAGCTTATGTCAGTTGACCAGAACATGTGTAAAGTTGTTAAGGGCGGCGTTCTTCTTGCAGCCGTTATCTTCGACGTAGTTTCCAAGAGAAGAGGTAAGTTTATAGCAAAGAACTGATCTTCGGGGGTTTATTGTTAATTTGTACAAGGGCGCTTCTTATGGGGCGCCCTTTGCAATGCTCGAAAAAGGTCAAAGACTTGAAAAAATGTGGTTTCGTGTTATACTTTGATAGTTAAAACTATTGACCGAATACGGATAAAGAAATCTGTATTTAACGCTCGTCGGACGGGGCAGGTCGTGCCGCATGTGGTGTAAAGCACCACGTTTATTAAACTAGGTTGATCCTAATTTTATAAGATGGTTTCTTAAAACCAGTGCTGATGCGCTACCGAAGAGCAGGTCTTAGTATCATTACTAAGAATCAAAGGCAGTTCATCATAGATGAATTGCTTTTTTGTTTGGAGAAGAAGAATGGATCTGGAGAGACAGAAAAAAGCACCTTTATACAGGGCGTTACAGGAATTCAGACGACAGAGAGTCGTTCCTTTTGACGTTCCCGGTCATAAACGTGGAAGAGGTAATAAGGAACTCGTGGATTTTTTGGGTCTCCAGTGCGTTGAGATAGACGTAAACTCCATGAAGGCTCTTGATAATCTCTGTCATCCTGTTTCTGTTATCAAAGAGGCTGAGGAACTGGCAGCTGATGCTTTCGGTGCAAAGCACGCTTTCATGATGGTTGGCGGAACAACAAGTGCTGTTCAGAGCATGGTCCTTACAGCATGTAAACGCGGTGAGAAGATCATCATGCCACGTAACGTTCATAAGAGTGCCATTAATGCTCTTATCCTTTGCGGAGCTATTCCTGTTTATATCGATCCGAAGGTAGATACGAAGCTTGGCATCCCTCTCGGAATGGAAACGGCAGATGTTAAGAGGGCGATCGAGGAAAACCCGGATGCGAAGGCTATCATGATCAACAATCCATCTTACTACGGAATCTGTTCGGATCTTAAGGCAATAGTAGATCTTGCTCATAAGAACAATATGCTGGCACTGGTTGATGAAGCTCACGGAACACACCTTTATTTCGGTGAGGGACTTCCTCTTAATGCTATGGCCGCAGGCGCTGATATGGCAGCCGTAAGCATGCATAAATCAGGCGGTTCTCTTACACAGAGTTCCATGCTCCTTATAGGTGAAGGAATAAATGAGGGTTACGTTAGCAACATCGTAAATCTTACTCAGACGACAAGTGCATCCTATCTTCTTTTGGGAAGTCTCGATATCAGCAGAAGAAACCTTGCACTTAAGGGTAAGCAGAGTTTCGCGAAGGTATGTGAACTTGCTGATTACGCCAGGGAAGAGATAAACGAGATCGAAGGCTATTATGCTTTCGGAGCTGAGCTCATAAACAAGAGCAGCGTATATGATTTTGACGTTACAAAGCTCGTTATTAATACCAGAGGAATAGGTCTTACGGGAATCGAAGTATATGATCTTCTCCGTGAGGAATATGATATTCAAATGGAGTTCGGTGACCTTTCAAATGTACTTGCTTACATTTCGATAGGTGACAGGCTACAGGAGATAGAAAGACTCGCGGGAGCTCTTAATGATATCGCGAGACTTTACTCAAAGCCTACGGGAGATTTCTTCTGCGCAGAGTATGTTACTCCGATAGTCAAGGCTACTCCTCAGGAGGCTTTTTATGCTGAAACTGAAAAGCTTCCAATCGATCAGACGATCGGCAGGATATGCGCTGAGTCGGTTATGTGTTATCCGCCGGGAATACCGATCCTGGCACCTGGTGAGATGATCACCAAGGATATTCTTGATTACATTAATCTCGCTAAGGAAAAGGGCTGTTCAATGCAGGGCCCGGAGAGTGAGGATATCTCAGAACTATACGTTTTGAAATAAGGAGGGATTAAGATGGCCGGAAACGATATGGAATTTTGGTTTGAAGAGATGCACACGAACAATGTGAAGATGTCTATTCGAGTTAACCAGCATCTGTATAGCGGTACGAGCGAGTTTCAGAGGATCGATGTTTTTGATTCTCCTGAGTTCGGCAAGTTCTTAACTTCTAACGGTAATGTTATCTTTTCCGAACAGGAAGAGTTTACTTATGACGAGATGATCGTTCATGTTCCTATGGCAGTTCATCCTGACGTCAAGCGCGTACTCGTTATCGGTGGCGGTGACGGAGGCGTAGCCAGAGAGCTCTCTTACTATAAAGAGATCGAAGTTATCGATATCTGCGAACCGGATAAGATGTTCGTGGATGTCTGCCGTAAGTTTTTCCCTGATAATGCGATCGGTCTTGAGGACGTACGCGTAAGGATCTACTACGAGGATGGCCTCAGGTTCCTTCGTAAGTGTAAGGATAAGTACGATCTTATCATCAATGATGCAACTGATCCTACGGGTCATGAGGCAGGTCTTTTCACAAAGGAGTTTTACGGCAACTGCTATAAAGCTTTACATGATGACGGAATCATGGTATATCAGCACGGAAGTCCTTTTTTCGATGAGGATGAAGAGAACTGCAGGGCGATGCACAGAAAGGCTGTTAAGTCGTTCCCGGTAATGAAGGTCTATCAGGCAAATATCCCGACATGTCCGTCAGGATACTGGCTTTTCGGATTTGCTTCTAAGAAGTATCATCCTATCCGTGATTTTGATCCGAAAAAGTGGGAGGATCGCAAGATCAAGACCTGGTATTACACCACACACTTACACTCGGGTGCATTCATGCTTCCGAAATATGTTGAAGATATGTTGATCGAAGAAGAGAAAGAATAAGGAGGAACGTATAAATGGCAAGATTATTGGTAATCGGTTGCGGCGGCGTAGCTCAGGTAGCTATCCAGAAGTGCTGCCAGAACAGCGACACATTCACGGAGCTTTGCATCGCGAGCAGAACTGTATCAAAGTGTGATGCTCTTAAGGATAAGCTCGAGAAGCAGGGAACACCTGTTAAGCTTTCGACTGCTACTGTAGATGCAGACAGCGTAGAGGATCTCGTTAAGCTCATTAACGACTATAAGCCGAATGCAGTATTGAACGTGGCTCTTCCTTATCAGGATCTCACGATCATGGACGCCTGCCTCGAGTGCAAGGTCGATTATATCGACACGGCTAACTACGAGCCTGAAGATACTGACGAGCCTGCTTGGAGAGAGGCTTATGAGAAGCGCTGCAAGGAGAAGGGCTTTACTGCTTACTTCGACTACAGCTATCAGTGGGCATACGAGGACAAGTTCAAGAACGCAGGCCTTACGGCTCTCCTCGGAACAGGTTTTGATCCGGGCGTAACATCTGTATTCGTAGCCTATGCGAAAAAGCACTATTTCGACGAGATCGACACAGTTGATATCCTCGACTGTAACGGTGGCGACCACGGCTATCCGTTTGCCACAAACTTTAACCCGGAGATCAACCTCCGTGAAGTTTCCGCTAACGGTTCCTACATGGAAAACGGCAAGTGGGTCGAGACGAAGCCAATGGAGATCAAGAGAGAATACGATTTCCCTGAAGTCGGCATGAAGGACATGTATCTTCTCCATCACGAGGAGATCGAGGCTCTCGGAAGAAATTTCCCTGAGATCAAGCGCATCCGTTTCTTCATGACATTTGGTCAGAGCTATCTTACTCATATGAAGTGTCTCGAAAACGTTGGCATGCTCTCAACGAGCCCGATCATGTTCGAGGGCCGTGAGATCGTTCCTATCCAGTTCCTCAAGGCTCTTTTGCCTGATCCTGCAAGCCTTGGTCCGAGAACTGTCGGAAAGACGAATATCGGCTGTATCTTTACAGGTAAGAAAGACGGTAAAGAGAAGACACTTTATATCTATAACGTATGTGATCACCAGGAGTGCTACAAGGAACTCGGAAGCCAGGCTATAAGCTACACAACGGGTGTTCCTGCTATGATCGGTACATCCCTTGTTATTAACGGCATCTGGAAGAAGCCGGGCGTATATACGACCGATGAGTTCGATCCGGATCCATACATGGATATGCTCAACAAGTACGGACTTCCTTGGGTTGTTGACGAAAATCCGACTCTCGTTCCATGAGATACGAAGAATTAAAGACACCTTCATATATCGTGTCTGAAAAGGCGCTTCGAAAAAACCTCGAGATCTTAAAGGATGTCGAGGTAAGATCGGGCGCCAAGATACTTCTTGCCCAAAAAGCATTTTCGATGTTCCGCGTTTATCCTTTGATAGCCGAGTACTTAACCGGTACGACCGCTTCAGGCATCTACGAGGCAAGACTTGCTCATGAAGAGATGAATGGCAGGGAAAATCACGTTTTCGAGCCGGCATATAAGGATGACGAGATGGAGGATATCTTTAATATCTGCGATCATGTCTACTTTAATTCCATGTCGCAGTTTAATCGTCATCTTCCTTCTATTCGAAATCATGAGGATGTTAAGATCGCACTTCGCATCAACCCTGAATTCTCGACTCAGGAAGGCCACGAGATCTATGATCCGTGCTCGCCTTCATCACGTCTCGGTATAAGGCTTAAGGATATGCCCGAAATCCTTCCGAAGGAAGTATCTGGTCTTCATTTCCACACGCTCTGCGAGCAGGGATTTGAGCCGTTGAAGGCTACGTTCGATGTGGTAGAAAAGAAATTCGGTAAGTACTTCAAGGACATAAGATTCATCAATCTCGGCGGCGGTCATCACATAACCAAGCCTGATTATGATGTGGACGGACTTGTGGAGCTTATCAAGTACATCAAGAAAACATACGATCTCGATGTGTATCTCGAGCCGGGCGAAGCTATCGCTCTTGATGCGGGATACCTGATCACCGAGGTCATGGATATCGTCGATACAGGAGACGTTCCTACGCTCATCCTGGATGCGTCCGCGGCATGTCATATGCCTGACGTATTGGAGATGCCGTATTTGCCGCTTCTTATCGATTCTGACGCGAACGGCATTAAAGTCCGCCTTGCATCAAGAACTTGTCTTGCAGGCGACGTAATAGGCGAATACGGGCTTAAAACGATGCCGAAGATAGGAGACCGCCTCACATTCGGTGACATGGCCATCTACAGCATGGTCAAAAACAACACGTTTAACGGAATGCCTCTTCCTGACATCGTTCTCGAAAAAGAAGACGGCGATTACGAATTGGTCAGAAGATTCGGTTACTCAGATTTTAAGGAGCGTTTGTCCTGATGGTTAGATTTCCGGGAGAATTCGAAAAGCATAGCGCCACACTCATGATCTGGCCCGTAAGGCCCGGAAGCTGGGGCAAGGATCCTTCAGCTGCCCAAAAAGCTTTTATCAGTATCTTTGAAACGATACTTAAAAGCGAAGATCTCTATGTTCTTTTCAACAATAATGAGCCACAAAAGACCATCGATGATCTTTCATCAAGATTCGAAGAACTTCCTTATAACTTCATACCGCTTAGGATAGATTCCAACGACTCATGGGCAAGAGATGTCGGACCTACTTTTGTCTTGGACGATGATGAGGTCTTGGGCATCGACTGGAGATTCAACGCCTGGGGCGGAGATTATAACGGCCTTTATCAGGACTACGATCTTGATAATAAAGTTGCTTCCGTTTTCTGCAGTAAGATCGGAAAGAATTTCATTGACCGACAGGATTTTATCCTTGAGGGAGGTAGCATAGCAACCGACGGGGAAGGCACGCTGATGGTCACGGAGACTTGCCTTTTAAGCCCGGGAAGAAACTGCGATCTTTCTCGTGAAAATATAGAGGGCTATCTATGTAATGCTCTGGGTGTCAAGAAGGTATTGTGGCTCCCGTTCGGAATATATAACGATGAAACTGATGAGCACGTTGATAATGTGGCAGCCTTTGCCGGACCGGCAAAAGTGGTTTTGGCATGGACGGATAATATAGATGATCCTCAATATAAAATGTCTAAGGCCTGCTACGATTATCTGAGCTCAGTAACAGACTGTAAGGGACGAAAGATCGAGATAATCAAACTTCCTATCCCTGATAATCCGGTCCTTATCGAGAAGAAGGATATGGCTAATCTTGTTTTCGAAGAAGGCGAAGATAACAGGGAAGAAGGAGAAAGACTTGCTGCAAGCTATGTGAATTATTACTATACAAATGATTCCATACTTATCCCGCAGTTTGGCGGCAACAACGCCGAATCAGACAGGAGAGCAGTTGAGATAATGGAATCTGTAAGTTTCGGAAGAAAGGTTGTTCCTATATACGCCAGAGATATCCTCGTTGGAGGAGGAAACATACACTGTATCACTCAGCAGATACCGAAGGTAAAGAAGGAGGGATAATATGTCCAAGATCAAGGTTGCTGCAGTTCAGATGAACTGTTCAACAATAGTAAGTGAGAATATTGAAAAAGCTGAAAAGTTTGTCAGAAAGGCTGCAGAAGAAGGTGCAAAAATCATATTGTTGCCGGAACTTTTCGAGAGGCAGTATTTCTGTCAGGAAAGAAGATATGAATACTATGATTTCGCCAAGAGCGTCGATTCAAACGATGCGGTCTGTCACTTTAGGAAACTGGCGGCGGAGCTGGATGTTGTAATACCCGTAAGCTTTTACGAAAAGGATGGAAATGTTCTTTATAACTCGGTAGCTATGATAGACAATAAAGGCGAGATCTTAGGAGTCTATAGGAAGACGCATATACCTGATGATCATTTCTACCAAGAAAAATTCTACTTTACTCCGGGCAATACGGGATTTAAGGTGTTTGAGACGGAATACGGAAAGATCGGTATAGGTATTTGCTGGGATCAGTGGTTCCCGGAAACAGCCAGATGTCTCGCTTTAATGGGCGCGGATATCATCTTATATCCGACTGCTATCGGTAAAGAGCCTATCCTTGAAGTAGACAGCATGGGCCATTGGTCAAGGACGATGCAGGGACATTCCGCAGCCAATATAGTACCCGTAGTAGCAGCTAACAGAGTAGGAAACGAGAAGGTTGTCCCTTGTAAGGAAAACAACCAACAAAATAGCGAGCTTACGTTCTACGGAAGCAGTTTCTTAACTGATCATGTCGGAGAAATACTTGTTCAGGCAGGAAGGGAAGAAGAGACGGTAATATTCTCCGAATATGACTTTGATTCAATAAAAGAAGACAGATTGTCCTGGGGTCTGTTCAGAGACAGAAGACCTGAAACTTATAAGTTGATCAGTGACAATAAATGAACAATATAAAGCAATTATATACCGTTCGGTTCTTTGAACCGGGCGGTAATTTTTTTGACAGAAAAAGCATATCTATGCATATAGTTGTATAAAAATGCATGAACTATAGTCCTAAAACGGGCAATATACAATTACTAAAACTAATAAAAACAACAAGTATTTGACATAATGTAAAACGTTTCGCGTAGCAAAGATTGTTGATAATATAACAAGAAAAATCATAAAGATAAATTGATATATACAATTGTTACAGAGAATGTAACAATGTTACAAAAACATTACAATCAAAAATATGCAGGGATCGACAGCTCGGAATGTACTGATAATTGTGCGTTTTTCAGCAATGCGATTTTGTTTAAACTAATCAAAGCAAATTGACTGACAAAAACATTTAAAAATATTTGATATATGTCCTTTTCTTTGAGAAAGTACTAAAGTTGCCCTTAATTTGTCGAATATTGCTCTGCTTTTATCCTTTTTGTACAAAACATATGCTATATTTTTGTTGTTTTTAATATAGTTGCTTTGATTGTTTGATATTTCTAATGGTTGTATATTTTTTCTCGGTTTTATTATTTAAAAGGGAGAAGTCTATACTTATGAGGTCAAATTTGAAGCGCATAGCAGCATTTATGTCAACTGTTCTGACGTTGACATTCTTTTCGCCACTTTTCTCAACTCCGAATGTTTTAGCAGCAGATAAGGATTCCGACGGACTTCCGATCATGTCCGGAACATTTCGTGATTCTTCTTACTACTGGGATAACCTACTTGGTGAAGCAGGTAACTTTTCACTTTTTGCATTCGACAGTATTTATAATGATACACATGTAAACGGTAACCTTGCGTGTAAGAATTGGTATATCGGTATGAACTATACCGAACCTCATACCGGCTTCGGCGGATATGAATCCCATCCTCTTGTTAATATTGTTTCCAATAAGATCGATACAACTGCTTCAAGTGTTGATTTCGGTTATGGTGTTGTTAATCATCCTGATAATGATGACGGATTTGTATGGGGTATCGGAATGCTTGATACGATCCTTCTTCCTGAATCCTATGATGTTAAATATATCGATCCTAATCCTACTTTTGATGTTTGGGGTACCCCGACTTATAACTATGATCCTCAAAATATAACCAATAATTCTTCCATTAAAGATAGGACATATATATACTCTTATAATTCTGACCTTAAAGATGGAAAACTTCAGATCAGACCTACGAATTCTACAACTAATTCCATATTCTTTGGTCACGTTACTGAAAGCTATATCGATTTTGATTCTCTTAAGACTCAGTACCAGTCTTTATCATCTCAACTTTCACAATTGAATAATAATGTTTATCCTAGTTATGATTCGACTAATGAGAATAATAATACCATCTGGCTCAATTCAAGCGGCACTAATGTATTCAATGTGTCAGCAAAGGATATGGGCTCTTTCAATATCCATAACATAAATAATATCAATTACAGTTATTCAAATGGATATCAGGATAATCAGTCGCTTGTTGTCAACATCGATCTTTCCGGCGTTGACAGATTTGAATTTCCCTCAACCATTAAATATGGTCTCTTGGGCGGGGGATTCATCAAAGATGAAGAACAAATGGCTTCTAAGGGAACCAATATAATATATAACTTTTTTAATGCTAAGCCGGGTACGACGATCATCACACATGCTACTATCGGACATATTCTTGCTCCTGATTGCGATGTTGTTGCTGACGGTGGAAGCGGAACTATCATTGCTAATAATATATATGCATCCAATGAGACTCATATGTCATTTATCCCGAAGGGACTATCTATAGATCTTCCTAAAGTCGGAGCAGTTTCGATTTCCAAGGTTGATATTGATACTTCCAAGGAATTAAAGGGAGCAGAGCTTACTTTAACAGGATTAGATTCTAATTGGAACAAAATAGTATTTAATAAAAATAAAGTAAAGTTAGGTGAAGGCGCATATTTTGCGGAAAAGCAGCCTGATGACGGAATTACTTTTGTGTCAGGTTCCACGAAGACAACTTTTGAGAACCTTCCGGATGGAACATACACTCTTTCTGAGAATGCAGCTCCTGCAGGTTACGATGTAACTACAGATATCACATTTGAGATCAAGGGTGGTAAGGTAGTAGATTCTTCTTATGTAACAGCAGCTAATGGAAATAATCCTGCAGTAGTTACAATGAAGGATGCTGCCTATAAGACAGATGTAGTTATCAGTAAAGTTGATACAGATAGCGGAGATGAACTCCTTGGAGCAACTCTTACACTCACAGGTACAGATGCAAAGGGAGAAGCGGTTTACTTTGCTGAGGAGCAGATCGTTAA